>CANJWR010000006.1 GCA_947478455.1 Beijerinckiaceae bacterium
CTGATAAACCAAGGCGCGGAAAGCCCGAGCGCCGCCTGAAAAAGATCCGTGTCACGCATGCATCAGAAAATACGCGGAGCCAGCGGAAACCAAAATATTCAACTTGTGGTTGAAACCTCTACCCACACGATTCAGCGAAGAGCCATTCCAGCGGCCTGCACGTGGTCGTACGCGCCCGGGAGCGCGGCTTGCCATAGTTCCAGGAGACTACTGACGTGCCGAAATGGCCGCGACGGGTCACTCCTCCGGCTACTCGTAGACAGACGCCACGAAGCGCATGATCCCGTCGCCCGCCGCGACTGCGCGAGCCAGACGGCGGCAGGTTTCCATTCGCTTCGCCGGTGGAACAGACATCTTGAGTGTCCGGCGCATAACGCCTCCAGGAGGCTTGTCACACGTTACGCAATTCGCCCGGATGAGTCATGAGGCTTCGAGCGCCTCACACCCGCACCGGCGTGCCCGGATACGACAGCTGCTCGCGCGCCTTCCACTCATGCGTGACGTAATTCAGGATCACGGATTTTCGCACACCCCTGATCGGACGCTTCTCGAAACCGTGCCATGTGCTGTCGGACGGTACGAACACCATGGCACTGTTGCGCACGAAGGGAGAGACGCCAAAATGGGTCGCCTTGTCCCGGTAGATGTCGGTGCCCAGATCCTCGTGGTTTTCCGACAGATACAGCAGGCAGGTGAACTTCTTCACGCCCAGATCCGTATGCGGCTCAAGCCAGAAGCCGTCGATGTCGAGCGCATATTCGAGCCGCAGGAACGTATCGTCCACCGGCGCATCGAAGGCCTTGTGGATCGCCCGCACCACTTCCGTCGACTGGAAGGCTTCCGCCATGGCGCGCATCACCGGATAGCGCACGACATTTTCCGCATCGAAATAGCTGCGGGTGTCGTTGTGAACTTCGCGACGGCCCGAAACGCCGTCGAGATGCGGCGCATCGAACGGCAGATCGGCGAGTGATTTCGCAACGACCGGCGGCAGCACATTGTCGATCAGATAATGCCGGTAAGGCTCCTCGAACGTCTTGCGAGCGTCGAGACTGGCCTGAAAGGCACGGGCGATATCGGCAGTCGATACCGCGAGCGTGTCTGACATGAGGATCCCTTCCTGTCCGGGCAACCGCAGCCCGAGCCATATCGGGTCCACTAGCCGCCGGGGCGAGCGCCGGAAACCTGCCCGACGCGTTGGGCGGACCATAATGGCCGGTTCGACAGGGAGCAAGGCGCGCCTGTCACGGAACCGTTTCACAATGTGAGCGCGGTTGCTCCTTGCATCGCTCTCCGGCCATTTCTATACAGGACAGACTCTCTGCCCGGCCCTATTTCCAACCGGTTTTCGTTTAATCGCCGCCGGTCCCTTCGAGGTCGAAATGTCTGAAGCTGCCGCTGCGTCCAGTCACGCTCGCATGATCATCGTCGGCTCCGGCCCGGCCGGCTATACGGCCGCCATCTATGCGGCGCGCGCCATGCTGGAGCCTGTGCTGATCTCCGGCTACGAGCCCGGCGGCCAGTTGATGATCACCACGGATGTGGAAAACTATCCGGGCTTCAAGGATCCCATTCAGGGTCCGTGGCTGATGGAGCAGATGAAGGCGCAGGCTGAGCATGTCGGCACGCGCATGATTTCTGATCACGTCACATCCGTCGATCTGTCGCGCCGCCCGTTCAGGCTCTCCTGCGACAGCGGCCAGACCTGGACCTGCGACACGCTGGTGATCGCCACCGGCGCCAAGGCCAAATGGCTCGGCCTGCCGACGGAAGAAAAGTTCAAGGGTTACGGGGTTTCGGCCTGCGCCACATGCGACGGGTTTTTCTATCGCGGCAAGGAAGTGATTGTGGTCGGCGGCGGCAATTCGGCTGTCGAGGAAGCGCTCTACCTCGCCCATCTGGCTTCGAAAGTGACAGTCGTGCACCGCCGCGATTCCTTCAAGGCCGAGCGCATTCTGCAGGAACGCCTTTTCCGCAACCCGAAGGTCGAAGTCGTCTGGGATTCCGCCATCGAGGAAATCTGCGGCGATTCTTCGCCTCCGGGGGTCACCCACGTGCGGCTGAAAAACGTCAAGACCGGCAAGATCGAGGAGCGCAGGGTCGATGGCGTGTTCGTCGCCATCGGGCACGAGCCCGCGTCGGAACTCTTCCGCGGCCAGATCGACGTGAAACCCAACGGCTATATCCGCACCGCGCCAGATTCGACCGCCACCAACGTGGCCGGCGTCTATGCGGCCGGCGATGTGACCGACGACATTTACAGGCAGGCCGTCACGGCCGCCGGCATGGGCTGCATGGCGGCGCTAGAGGCTGAACGCTGGCTGACGGCGCAGGATTCTGCGCGGGCCGCAGCTGAATGAAACATGGCAATGGCGCAGAAACCATCAGGTTCGGCCAGACGCCAGGGGGGTATTGCGCGTGGACTGGGACAAACTGAGGATATTCCACGCCGTCGCTGAAGCGGGCTCCTTCACCCATGCGGGTGAAACGCTCGGTCTCAGCCAGTCGGCCGTCAGCCGTCAGGTCGGGGCACTGGAAGCTGATCTGCAGGCGCCGCTTTTTCACCGCCACGCACGCGGACTGATCCTTACCGAGCAGGGCGACGTCCTGTTCCGCACCGTCCGGGAAGTCGTCCAGAAGCTCGACGCCACAAGGGTACGCCTCAGCGACAATCGCGAACGGCCCCATGGTGAATTGCGCATCACCACCACGGTCGGCATCGGCACCAACTGGCTGGCCCCGCGTTTGGGCGAGTTCATGGAGTTGTACCCCGACATCAAGCTCAACGTGATCCTGTCGGACGATGAACTCGATCTCGCCATGCGCGAGGCGGATGTGGCGATCCGGGTCCGCGAGCCGGTTCAGGCCGACCTGATACGGCGGCGCCTGTTCACCATGCACTTCCACGCCTATGCGTCGGCGGCCTATCTGAAACGCTACGGCCAGCCCAAGACGCTCGACGATCTCGATCAGCACCGGATTCTCGCCTACGGGGCCTCTGCGGCGCATTATCTGCGCAACATCAACTCTCTGCAGACCACCGGGCGCGATCCCAAGAATCCGCGCGAAGCGACGCTGCTGATCAACAACATCACAGCCCTGCGGCTGGCGGTACGCAACGGCGTCGGCATTGCTGTGCTGCCCGACTATCTGGCGGGCACCAACGGCAGTCTGGTGCGCATTCTGCCGGAGGCCGACATGCCAGAACTCGAATGCTATCTGGTCTATGCGGAAGAACTGAAAAACGTCGCACGTGTCCGGGTTTTCCGCGACTTTCTGGTCGCCAACGCCCAACGCTGGGACTTCTGACGGTTCGGCTCTGAACCAACTGCAAAGCCTGCATGGCGGATATGCGAAGTCTGCGTTTGTGGCGGCGTCACAGGCGCGGGATAGTGAAATTGGCCGATGACGGAGCCGCGTCCCCTTCCCTTCCGATGTGGCAGATTTCGTTTGAAAGCCATTCCCCTCTGGAAAGCTCGCTCCCCTTGAGCGAGTAATGGCCGGGCAGTAATGCCCGGCCTTTTTTATTGGACCCCGCTCACATCCAGAGCGGCTCTTTCTCAAGACCCTTGTACATATCGGCCACGAACTCGCCGTAGCCGTTGAACAGCGTCGTCGGCTGGCGCTCGCCAGTGCCGAGCACTTCCTCGTTCGCCTGGCTCCAGCGCGGATGCGGGACTTTCGGATTCACATTGGCCCAGAAACCATATTCGCGCGGCCCCGAGGCCTCCCAGAAGGTCGTCGGGCGCTGGTCTGTGAAACTCACCTTCACGATCGACTTGATGTGCTTGAAACCGTATTTCCACGGCGTATGCAGCCGCAGCGGCGCGCCGAACGACTTCGCCATCGGCTTGCCATAGGCGCCGGTGACCATGAAGCTGAGATCATTCATGGCCTCGGCCATCGTGAGCCCTTCCACATAGGGCCACGGCCAGAAACCGCGCTGTTCCGGCGCTACTTTCGGATCCATGAAGGTCTCGAACCGCACATATTTGGCCGAAGACAGGGGTTTGGCGGCCTCGACCAGCGCCTTCAGCGGGAATCCCGTCCATGGTACTGTCATCGACCATGCTTCCACGCAGCGGTGACGATAGAGGCGTTCTTCCAGCGTCACAGACTTGATGAGATCGTCGATGCCGATCTCGCGCGCCTTCTCGACCATGCCGTCGACCTTGATGGTCCATGGCCGCACCTTCAGGGCCTCGGCGGCTTTAGCAATGTTCTTGGACAGGCCGAATTCGTAGAAATTATTGTAGGCCGCGTTGACCTTCTCGGGCGTCACCTCGCGCTCGATCTTGTACAGCTCGTTACGCTTGGCCGGATAGAGCGAAGCCGACGGATCGGCTTCCTGCCCGAAAGCCCGCAGGGACGGCAAGATCGCGCCCGCGCCCAAAGCAGCGCCTCCGCTCAGCAGAGCGCGACGATTGAGAAACACGGATTCGGGCGTCGCGTGCTTCTCGGCGATTTCCCAACCCTTGCGGCGAAAATAATGCATGGTTCTCTCCCTCGGCTTTGCGCCGTGATGGGAAAAAGTTAGGGCGCGCAAGGCCTCACGGCAAATCACGATGCGAGGAGGGAGCGTGGGCGCGCGGAACGTAACCCCTCATCCGTCGCGGTTCCCGCGCCACCTTCTCCCTTTGGGAGAAGGATTTGCGCACACAGTTTTCGTCGTGCGTCCTTCTCCCAAAGGGAGAAGGTGTCCGCGGATGCGGACGGATGAGGGGTTACATTCTCTAAAGCCCCGCTCAGCCCCGCAGCGGCCGGAAAGACGAACCCCTGTATTCGTAAACCCGCTGGCCATGCTGGTTGACGCCCACGCCCTGCGTGAACACCAGACCCCAACCGGACCTTGAAGTTGGACGCTTTTCAACCGGCGTCGACGAATAGCGCACCACATCACCCGGATAGACAGGCCGAAGCCAGCGCAGATCGCGAAAGCCCGGCGAGGGTCCGCGCGGCGGCAATGGTTCGCCACGCGCCTGCATGTCGGCCATGATGGCGTCGCGCCTAGCGATCATGCATTTCATGTAAGCCGCCGCTGTCTGCCAGCCGGACGCCGCCAGCCGGCCGAAATGCGATCGTGCGGCGGCATCGTCGCTCAGATGAAACGGTTGCGGATCATAGGCGCTCGCAAAACGCGTCACATTCTCGCGCGTGAATTCATATGTCCCGAGATCAAGCGTTGCGCCGATCTCTATGTCTTCAAGATAGCCAAGAATGGCAGACGGATTTTGCGGCTGCCCGAGTTCCGCAAACGGCGCGGGCGTGACAGGCGCGGCGCGTTCCGCAACCTGCGGGCTCGCCGCGACGCCGCGTCGGCCCATCATCAGGAAATTGCGCTGGGTCATCACGGTTTTGCCGCGCTGGTTCAGCACCGCGAATTCCATTTCCATCAGCCCCATCTCGGGTCGCGACATGGAAGGTCGCATCTTGCCGACAGCGCCCCGCACCGACAGCACATCTCCCGGCAACACTGGTTTGATCCACTTCACTTCCTCGACGCCCGGCGCGCCGAGCGCAGCCGCCTCGTTCATGAAGTGATCGTATTGCAGCCGCATCACCATGGCGGTCGTGTGCCAGCCGGAGGCGCACAGGACGCCCAGCATGGTCTTCGCCGCAGCCGCTTCGCTCAAATGCTGCGGCTGTGGGTCGAATTCCTGCGCGAAGGAAATCACCTCGTCGCGCGTCACCCGATACGCGCCATATTCGAGCACTTGTCCGGGGGAAAAATCCTCGAAGTGCTTCAGCGACATGGGGCGAGCCTCCGCCTAGTTGGCGAACCGGAAATGCAGCACGTCGCCGTCGGCGACCACGTATTCCTTGCCCTCAAGCCGGAACTTGCCGGCCTCGCGCGCGCCGGATTCGCCCTTGTGGGCGACGTAATCGTCATACGCGATGGTCTCGGAGCGAATGAAGCCCTTCTCGAAATCCGTATGAATGACGCCGGCAGCCTGCGGGGCGCGCGTGCCCTTTTCGATCGTCCACGCGCGAGCTTCCTTCGGGCCGACGGTGAAATAAGTCACAAGATGCAGAAGCTCGTAGCCGGCGCGAATGACACGGTTCAAACCCGGTTCTTCAAGCCCGACGGCTTCCAGATAATCCTTCTGATCGGCGAAAGGCAGCACGGCGATTTCGCTCTCGATCTTGGCCGAGACCACCACCGCAACCGCGCCTTCCTCTTTCGCGCGACCTGCAACTTTGGCTGAAAAATCGTTGCCCTTATCGGCAGCGGATTCTTCGACATTACACACATACAGAACCGGCTTCGACGATAGCAGGCCGAGCGAGGCGAATAACTTGCGCTCCTCGGCGCTTACCTGCGCCAGACGCGCCGGCTTTCCGTCGCGCAGCAGCACGAGGCAGCGACTCATCAGGTCGACGATTTCCTTTGATTCCTTGTCGCCGCCCTTGGCCTTCTTTTCGAGCGCCACGATACGCTTTTCGAGGCTTTCGAGATCAGCCAGCATCAGCTCGGTCTCGATGGTCTCGATGTCGTTGATCGGATCGATCTTGCCCTCGACGTGAGTGATGTCCGAATCCTCGAAACACCTCACCACATGCGCGATGGCGTCACATTCGCGGATGTTGGCGAGAAACTGGTTGCCCAGGCCTTCGCCCTTGGAGGCGCCGCGCACCAGCCCCGCAATGTCCACGAAGGTCAGCCGCGTCGGGATGATCTCCTTCGAGCCGGCAATCTTCGCCAGCATGTCGAGCCGCGAATCCGGCACCGCCACGTCGCCGACATTCGGCTCGATGGTGCAGAACGGATAATTGGCCGCCTGAGCGGCCGCCGTCTGCGTCAAAGCATTGAAGAGGGTCGACTTGCCGACATTGGGCAGGCCGACGATACCGCACTTGAAACCCATGGGAGGCACGTTCTCGAAAAGGGGAGATTTGAAGGGCGGTATGAGGCGTCGGACGCCGAAACGCAAGCCCGGCGGCGCGCCTCACGCGGACCAGTTCCCATTTTGGCCGTTCCGGCCTATAGGAGCCCCCATGACCGATTCAATTTGCCCCTGCCGCCAGACGGCCACCGATAAGCTCTCCCTCGCGGCCTGCTGCGGCCCATATCTGGCGGGCGCTCCTGCGCCCTCGCCCGAGGCCCTGATGCGCGCGCGCTACAGCGCCTACGCGGTCGGGAATATCGACTATCTGTTCGACAGCCTCGCCCCCGAGGCGCGCCACGATTTCGACCGCAAATCCGTCACCCACTGGGCGAACTCGTCCCAATGGCTCGGCCTCGACATCCTCTCGACCGAAGGCGGCGCGCCGGGCGATACGGAAGGCTTCGTCGAATTCGCCGCTCACTTCATTGCCGACGGCCAGCGTCAGACCCACAAGGAGCGCTCGCGTTTCCGGTTCGACGCAGAGACGAGTCGCTGGCTGTTTGTCGAACAGGCCAACCGCAAGGTCGGCACGATCGTGAAGGGCAAGCAGCCGGGCCGCAACGACCCCTGCACCTGCGGCTCCGGCCTCAAATACAAGAAATGCTGCGGCAAGGCCGCCTGATCCTGTTGCCATAACCCTCCCGCTTGTGCGGCGCGCATTCGCGCGTTAGGCAAGTTGCAAGGCGCGCCTGCGGGCGACGACAGGAGGGGACGATATGGGGCATTTGCGCATCGCATTTTTGGCGGCGGCACTGGCGTCTTCGGTCCCCCAATACGCGCAGGCTGACGCCGTCGAGGATTTCTACAAGGGCAAGACCTTCACTTTCGTCAGCGGTTATCCGCCGGGCGGCGGCTACGACGCCTATGCGCGTATGTTCGGCCGGCACTTCGGCAAGTTCATGGTCGGAAAGCCGACCGTAGTGGTGCAGTCCATGCCGGGCGCAGGCTCCATGGTGGCCGCCAATTACCTCTACAACACCGCAGCCCCCGACGGCCTGACGGTCGGCCTGTTCGGCTCCAGCGTGCTGATGGAGCCCCTGTTCGGCAATCCGGCTGCGCGGTTCGAACCGCCGAAATATTCGTGGCTCGGCTCCATGTCGCAGGACGTGTCTCATTGCGGCATGTGGCAAGGTCCGGGCGTACCGAAGACCTTCGAGGAAATGTTCAAGACCAAGTCGATCATCGGAGGCGGCGCCCCGGCAGCCGTGACGTTCCAGCACCCGATGATCATGAAGAACATTCTCGGTCTGAACATTGATGTGGTGGCCGGCTATCCGGGCTCGCGCGAAATCAATCTGGCCATGGCGCGTGGCGAGGTGAACGGCACCTGCGCGCTCTTCACCTCGTCGATCAACACGCAATATGCCGACGACGTGAAGACAGGCCGCATGAAGATTGTCGTCCAGATGGGCGCGAAGAAGATGTTCACGTTCGGCGATGTGCCCAGCGTCTACGAATTCGCCAAGACGGACGAGCAGCGCCAGATCATGGAAGCCCATTTCGGCTCCCTCATGCTGGCTCGCCCCATCATGGGCCCGCCGGGCATTCCGGCTGATCGTCTGGCGGCTCTGCGCACGGCGTTTTTCGCCATGATGAAAGACCCGGAATTCCTCGCCGAAGCGCAGAAAACCGGTATCGAAATAGACCCCGTCCCACCCGAGCAGGTGCATGAACTTCTGGCGAAGTTTGCGAGCTACCCGAAGGACATCATGCAGAAGGCCGCGAAGGCGCTGGAGAAGTAGGGACGAGGCGCTTAGGCGCGAGCGGACCGCCTCGTCTTTCGAGACAGCGCTGCGCGCCTCCTCAGGATGAGGATACCGAACAATTGCACTGGAATTTCCTCTAAAACCTCATGCTGAGGAGAACGCGAAGCGTGGGTCTCGAAGCAAGAGGTTTCAGGCTCGGACCTTCCGGGCGCCGCTAGGCCCCTCAACCCGCCTTCTTCGTCGCGTCCACATAGCTCGACAGGATCGAACTGATCCGGCTCTGGTAGCCTTTGCCGGTCGCCCGGAAGTGGCGCAACACGCGGCGCGGAAGGCGCAAGGTGATCTGCTCGGTGCCTTCCGGCTCCACGATCTGCGCCTTGTCCCAGAAGCCTTCCGGAACAGCGCCCGCGTCAGCATCTGCCGGCGCGCGGCGCTCAACCTCTGCGTCCGTCATATCCTTGACGGCCCGGCTGATGGGCGGAGCGGGCGGCATATCGTCCAGACTGCCATACCGCACCGTTTTAGCGGATGCTTTGGTATTTTTTGCGGTCATGTCGTCCTGCCTTCCATGCAGAGATGATGCGGAAGTCGTTGTCCCGCTCGGTGAAAACGACGCGCAGCACAACCTCGTCAAAACTCCCAACGCGATGAACCTTTGTTCGCCATAGTCGCGCCGGCTGTCTTCGGTCTTCAAGACAAGGCCCCGAAAGATCTGCGCCGCCTGCAGGAACGAAATTCCATGCTTGGCTTCATTTGCAGCGCTCTTGTCAGGATCCCACTAAAAGCCCATGAGGCTATATAGCTACAAAAGTAACTACAAACAAGACGGACACTTCACCCGCCCTAAAATTGCGTGGTCATATCAATCAGCCATTGCGGCGAGGCGTCGACCAGTATCGTCTCCAGCTTCTTGTCAAAGCCGGTGAGGATGGACAGGCCGATCAGGATCAAGAGTGCGCCGAGCGCAGCCTTGGCGCCCTTGCCGGCCGCCATCAGCCTGTCGCGCATACGCCCCAGCGCCTCGCGGGACAGGAAACCGAGTATCACCAGCGGCGTGGCCGCCCCGACCCCGAACATCAGCATGGTGAGCGCCACCTGCGGCAGGTTCTTGCCTTCAGCGGCGAGCAGGGAGGCAGCGCCCAGCGTTGGCCCCACGCAAGGACTCCAGACCGCGCCAAGCAGAAGCCCGACACCGAACTGGCCCTGCAGGCCTTCCGTCGAAAAGCCCCCGAAGCGCCGCTCGGTCCAGTCCGCGACCGGTCCGCCGGCCAGCGCCAGCCGCGCCTGAAAATTCGGCACGACCAATACAATTCCGATCAGCACCATCATGACGGCGGCAGCATTGCGGAACACGTCGCTGTCGAGGCCGATGCCGAAGCCGATCGTCGCCACAAACAGGCCGATGACCACGAATGATATCGCCAGCCCGCCCGCAAGAGCGAGCGGGCCGAAACGATGCTGCGACGCCGCCGCCCCCAGCACAAGCGGGAGCAACGGCAGCACGCAGGGCGATAATGTCGACAACACTCCGGCCAGCCAGGCCAGGCCGAAGGTCGCCATCATCAGATGCCTTTGGCCAGCAATTGCTCGATGCTGTCGGCCTTCGTGTCGCCGGTGGTGCGGCCGAGCTCTTTCTCGCCCTTGAAGACGATGAGGGTCGATTGCTTCTGCACCCCGAAGCCCTGAACGATCGGCTTCTGGGCGTCGAAATCGACCCGCATGATTGTCATGTCCTTGAACTTTTGCTCGCCGGACAATTTGTCGAGAATCGGGATCTGCTGCTTGCAGATCGGGCACCATGTGGCGTGCACCGCCACCAGCACATGCTTGCCGGCCTTCTGGGCTGCCGCAAAGCCCTCGGGCGTAAAGGGAATTTCAGCCGCAGACGCGGCGGACGCGAAACCAAAAGCAGCCAGCATGGATCCGGCCAGAACAAGGCGACGGGAAATCATCAGGAATCCTCCTATGGATGAACAAGTCACATATACAGGGAATGATCGGAGTTTGCTTTTCACGAAAGGCGCGATGAGCTTCACGCTTGCGTGTCTGTCGGCCTCCCTGCAAAAGCGCCTTCCGCAATGGGCTTAAACGACAACGCGCCCCAGCGCGCCAACCAGACACGCGACCGCCGCAACGCCCAACACCGTAAAGGTCGTCGCGATGCCCGTCACCCGCAGGGCAAAATTCTCGTGGGTTCTCGAAACGCCCGCAGCATGCACGATACGCCCCGCCAGCAGCGCAAGCCCCATCGCGTGCAGCAGCCAGTGCTTGGTCTGGAGGCTTTCAGCAAGACCGATTAACACCAGCGTCATCGGCACATATTCGGCGAAATTGGCATGGACCCGCATCGCCCGCAGCAGCCCGGCATTGCCGCCGTCGCCAATGGCCACCCTGATCGTGCGCCGCACCCGGATTACCCGAAAAGCGAGATACAAAAACAGCGGCGCCAGCAGGCTGGCGTAGAGAGCCGTGATTGGCATATGTAAATCCTCGTTACATCCAGCAATCTGGCTCGGTCCGGCGTGAAGTCAAGCTGGCGCGCTGCTGACGGACTAACGTTTCGCTACAGCGGCTTCTGGGCCTACGGCCCGACCTTCTTCACCTCGCCGAAACCCGCGGCCTCCATCGCCAGATGAACCTTGTTCTGGAAGTTCGCATCCTTGCCGTCGGCGAGTTCGGCTGCGTTGCGAGCCACAGCATCGCACAGTGCATCGACCCAGCCGGATTCCGATCTGGCGAAATCGTTCAGCACATAGGAATGCACCAGCGCCTTGTCGCCCGGATGGCCGATGCCGAGCCGCACGCGGCGATAATTCGCCCCCATATGGGCCGTGATGGAACGCAGACCATTATGGCCCGCATCGCCGCCGCCGGTCTTGATGCGCAGTTTGCCGGGCGGCAGATCGAGTTCGTCGTGAAAAACCACGATGTTTTCGAGCGGAATCTTGTAGAAGCGCGCGGCCTCCGCCACGGCGCGACCGGATTCGTTCATGTAGGTTTCGGGCATGAGCAGGATGGCGCGGTCGCGGCCCAGCGGGCCTTCAGTGGCGCGACCCTGAAAACGGGACCGGAAAGGCGCGAAATTTCCCGCGCGGGCAATCTTCTCGATCGCCATGAAGCCGATGTTGTGGCGGTTTCCCGCATAGGCCTTGCCGGGATTGCCGAGGCCGACGAGTAGCAGCATGGCTTGAGCCGGGTTTGCCTGAACCGCAAGAAGCTTCTCCGGGCGAACCCGGAGAAGCGAAAGTGTGAGTTATTACTTCTTGGCCGCTGGCTTGGCGGCAGCCGCCGGAGCCTTGCCGGCTGCAGCAGCCGGGGCCTTGCCGCCAGCCGCCGGAGCAGCCGCAGCAGCCGCAGCCACCGGAGCTTCTTCCTTGTAGGTCAGCGGCGGAGCCAGCGTCATGATCGTGAAGTCACGCTCATGCACGAGGGGCTTGCAGCCTTCCGGCAGGGTGATGGCCGAGATGTGGACCGAGGTGTTGATGTCCATCGTGGCCAGATCGATCGTGATCGCATCCGGAATGGCGTCGGCCGGGACGCGCATCGGGATCGTGTGACGCACGATGTTGAGCGTGCCGCCCTTCTTGAGGCCGGGGCTGATTTCCTGGTTGATGAAGTGCACCGGCACTTCAACGCGCAGGGACGAGCCTGCCTTCAGGCGCAGAAAATCGACGTGCAGCGGCGTGTCCTTGACGACATCGAGCTGATAATCACGCGGAATGACGCGTTCCTTGCGGCCGCCCATGTCGATCTCGAAGATCGTGGTCAGGAAGTGGCCAGCATAGATGAGCGTATTCAGGGTCTTGAAGTCCAGCGAGATCGGCTGTGCGGCTTCGCCGCCGCCATAGATCACGCCAGGTACACGGTTCTCACGGCGTACGCTGCGGGCGGCCCCCTTGCCGGTCCCGCTGCGGACCGTGGCCGCGAGTTCTTTAATCGCTGCCATTGTATGGTCCTTTCAAAGCAAACGGCCGCGAACATGCGGCCGCCAAAAAGCGCCCTCGCCTCCAGGGGTGTCGGAAACGGGCGCGAGCGGCTTATAGCGGCGTCAGCTCAGGATGACAACTGTACGCCATCAGTCGAAGAGGCTCGAAACGCTCTCTTCCTTGGCGGTGCGGGCAATCGCCTCGCCCAGCAGGGGACCGATGGAAATGACCCGGATATTCGGCGACACCCGGACCGCCTCGGTCGCCTGAATGGAATCGGTGATGACCAGCTGCTTCAGCTTGGACGACGAAATGCGCGCCACCGCCCCGCCCGACAGCACCCCATGGGTAATATAGGCGTGAACCTCGGCGGCGCCCTTTGCGAGCAGCGCTTCAGCCGCATTGCAGAGCGTTCCGCCCGAATCCACGATGTCGTCGACCAGAATGCAGGTGCGGCCGCTCACGTCGCCGATGATGTTCATCACTTCCGACTCGCCGGCGCGTTCGCGGCGCTTGTCGACAATGGCAAGCGGCGCGTCAATCCGCTTGGCGAGCGCGCGGGCGCGAACCACGCCGCCAACGTCCGGCGACACTACCATCACGTTTTTCGTGTCCATCCGGTCCTTGATGTCGCGCACCATGACGGGCGCACCAAACAGATTGTCGGTTGGAATGTCGAAGAAGCCCTGAATCTGCCCGGCGTGGAGATCGACGGTCAGAACGCGGTCTACGCCCGCTTGCGTTATCAGATTGGCGACGAGCTTGGCCGAAATGGGCGTACGTCCGCTGGCGCGGCGATCCTGCCGGGCGTAGCCGAAATAAGGCACGACCGCAGTGATGCGCTTTGCCGACGAACGACGCAGTGCGTCGGTCATGATCAGCAGTTCCATCAGGTGGTCATTGGTCGGAAACGACGTGGACTGAACGATGAAAGTGTCCTTGCCGCGGACGTTTTCGAGAATTTCGACAAAGATTTCCATATCGGCGAAACGCCGCACCTGACACTTGGTCAACGGCACGCCCAGATAGGCCGCAATGGATTCTGTCAGCGCGCGATTCGAATTGCCGGCAAGAATTTTGATTGCTTCGGGCATTCGTCTGGACCTCTTGCGGCTGGCTTCGCAAAGGCTCTTAGCAGCGTTGCCGGACGCGAACAATATGACGCGCGTACGTCAGTCAATCATCCACTGAAATGACTTAACGCCGTCGTCGAAACCTAGCGAACTGCCGTAAATCCGAGCGCCCTGCCCGTATTGGGCGCAGACGGAAACGGTGTCGTGGGCGTGGCGCGCGCAATAGCACTTCCGGCAATCGCCTCAGGCGTATTGGTCAGCCAGGCCGCAAGATCTTCGGCGCTTTGTCCGGCGACGCTCGCAATGGCCTGATCATTCAGCAGCGACCAAGGATCGCCCGCAGAACCCTTCAGCAAAATGGCGTTCTCGATGCGCTGCTGGCGACGCTTCTGGCCGTCGAACACATCCCACACGAAAGAAACTGCAGCTCCGCCCTCGACCGGATAGGCCGTCAGATACATGCGGGCGAGATATTTGGCCTGCCCGGCGTCGACCAGCGTCACGTCGCGGGACGCGGCCTGCGCCAGAACCTGCTGGGAGAGTTTTTCGGCCACAGAGGCAGGCGCGCCCTCGACGCTGGCGACCGCAACGCTGGCGCCGCTCGGGCTGACGCCCGGCCGCGCCGCAACCCGCTGGATGCGCACATCGGAACTCGCCTGCAGATTGGCGGCCTGCTCGACGCAGCCCGAAAGGCCCGCCGTCACAACCGCCATCGCAATAGCGCCGCACAGGCGGCGCGCCGGGAACTCATGGACCATATTCGACGCCCCTCCGCCTGGCCCCTCGCGGCGACCGGCGGTTTTTATCTCTCGCAAGCTCTCTCGCTCTTGCAAGACGCATTCCCTGCTAGACGGTTTTCCTCATCTGGTCCAGAGGCCGGGCTTCCCTGCCGGGCGGACGAGGCTTAGATGGACGCCATGAGCCGCCCCCCGTCAGAGACCGACAAGCAGCCGAAAGCCGGGCCGCCCGACGCCGTCCCTGGCGGCGCTGGCCGCGACATGCCGGACGAACCCGCTCTGGCCGATGATGCTGACGATCTCGCGGAAGGCGATCTGCCCGACGAAGTCGAATTCTCCGCGGACGGCGACGCGCCTGCTCCCGAATCGGTGCTGCGCGGAACGGCAGTCATTCGCGGACATTTACGCGACGCCCCCAAGGGGCCCGGCGTCTATCGCATGATCGGCGAGACCGGCGAGGTGCTTTACGTCGGCAAGGCCCGCAGCATCCGCAAACGCATCGCCAGCTATGCGCGCGGACAGGGCCACACCAACCGTATCGCCCGCATGATCGGCCTCACCGCCTCAATGGTTTTCGTCTCGACCCGCACCGAGACGGAAGCGCTGCTGCTTGAGGCCAATTACATCAAGCAGATGAAGCCGCGCTTCAATGTGCTGATGCGCGACGACAAGTCGTTCCCGTACATCCTGCTGAGCGCCGAACATCCTGCGCCGCAACTCACCAAGCATCGCGGTTCGCGCAGCCGCAAGGGCGATTATTTCGGACCATTCGCGAGCGTCTGGGCGGTGAACCGCACGCTGAACGCCCTGCAGCGCGCCTTCCTGCTGCGCTCCTGCACGGATTCGTTTTACGAAAACCGCACGCGCCCATGTCTGCTTTTCCAGATCAAGCGTTGCTCGGGCCCCTGCACGGGCGAGATCAGCCACACCGATTACGCCGGTCTCGTTTCATCGGCCCGCGACTTTCTGTCGGGAAAAAGCCGCGACGTGCGCGACAATCTTGCCGCCGATATGACCGCCGCCGCCGAGAAACTGGAATTCGAACGCGCCGCGCGGCTGCGCGACCGCATTTCGGCGCTCTCGGCCATTCAGGGCGCGCAGGGGATCAACCCACGCAACACCGAAGAAGCCGACGTCTTCTCGATTGTCGAGGACGCCGGACATTTCTGCATCGAGGTGGTTTTCTTCCGCACCTTCCAGAACTGGGGCAACCGCGCCTATTTTCCGCGCGCCGACAAGAGCCTGTCGACAGCCGAAGTACTCGACGCCTTTCTGGCGCAATTCTACGACGACAAGCCGCCGCCCCGCCTCATCCTGCTGTCGCACGAGATCGAAACCCGAGAATTGCTGGCCGAGGCCCTTTCGGCGCGCGCCGGTCGCAAGGTCGAGGTGGCGGTCCCCCAGCGTGGCGAACGCAAGGAACTGGTCGAACACGCCACCCAGAACGGTCGCGAGACACTGGGCAGAAAACTCTCCGACCATCTTGCTCAGGAGCGCCTGCTGGCGGCTCTGGCCGAAACCTTCGGAATTCAAAAAAAGCTGCGCCGCGTCGAGATCTACGACAATTCGCACATCATGGGCACGAATGCGATCGGCGCCATGGTGGTGGCCGGTCCGGCTGGCTTCATGAAGCAACACTACCGGACCTTCAACATCAAGGACGCCACGATCACGCCCGGCGACGATTACGGCATGATGCGCGAGGTGCTGGGTCGCCGCTTCGCCCGCATGGCGAAGGACGACGCCGAGCCCGCAGACCCCGCGAAGCCGCCGGACCCGGACACCTTCCCGAGCCGGCCCGACCTCATTCTGATCGACGGTGGCAAGGGCCAGTTCGAGGCCGTTCGGGCCGTGATGGACGAAATCGGCGTGACCGATGTAGCGGTCGCTTCCATCGCCAAGGGGCCGGACCGCAACGCGGGCCGCGAGCAATTCTTCGTGCCGGGCCGCGAGCCCTTCCGGTTGCCGCCGCGCGATCCGGCGCTCTATTTCGTCCAGCGTCTGCGCGACGAAGCCCATCGCTTCGCCATCGGCACGCACCGGGCGCGGCGCAAGAAGGAATTCACCAAGAGCCCGCTGGACGAGATCGCCGGCGTCGGCCCGGCCCGCAAACGCGCCTTGCTGCATGCGTTCGGCACCGCCAAGGCGATCTCGCGCGCCACGCTCGGCGACCTCGAAAAAGTTCCCGGAATTAATGCGGCGACCGCGAAGCTGGTCTATGAGTTCTTCAACGAGAAAACCTGAGCCGCCTCCGAACCGAAAGATCCCGCCATGCGCCTTCGTTCATCCGGACCGTCGCCCTTCGGGCGCAAGATCAAGATCGCAGCGCGCCATCTGGGCCTGATGGATCGGATCGAGGTAATCGCCACCAGCACCGAGGATCCAGCCGATCCGGTGCGCAGCGACAATCCGCTCGGCAAGATCCCCGTCCTGATTCTCGACGACGGACGCACCGTTTACGACAGCCGCGTCATTCTGGAGACGCTCGATCATATGGCGGGGGGCGACGCCATCATCCCGAAGGACTGGGATGCGCGGCTGGCGGCCCTCACCCTGCAAGCTCTGGCGGACGGCATCATGGATGCGTCGATTCTGGTGATCTACGAGGCCCGGATGCGGCCGGCCGAACTGCACCATGAGCCCTGGGTGGAGCGCCAGCGCGACAAGATCCGCCGCGGCCTTGCGGCACTTCAGGCGACCCCGCCTGATCTCGGCAAGTTGAATGTCGGGACGATCACCACCGCCTGTGCGCTGGGCTATCTCGACTTTCGCAAGCAGGTCGACTGGCGTAAGGACTATCCGGGGCTGATCGGCTGGCTCGACGCCTTCCGGGCCAAGACCGGCGCCTACGACGAAACCACACCCCATTGATCCGGAGCGGCCAAATGGGCCGCTATTGACGTAAGGGCTGCGAGCTTGTTCCCTCCCCGGATGGCCACGGGCACGACTCACAAGGGCAGCCGCAACTGGTCGCTGCCCAACCTTCTCACCTATGGGCGCCTCGCGTGTGTGCCGGTGGTGACCGCAATGCTGTTCTGGCCCGAACTGTACGGGGTGCGCTGGGCCGCGCTGGGCGTTTTCGCCGTGGCGGCCATCACGGATTTTTTCGACGGCTATCTGGCCCGCGCCTGGCAGCAGCAATCGAGCCTCGGGCGCATGCTCGACCCCATTGCGGACAAACTGCTGGTCGTATCCTGCCTGCTGATGCTGGTGGCGGACGGCATGATCACCGGCATTTTTATCTGGGCCGCCGTGATCATTCTCTGCCGCGAAATGCTGGTCTCGGGTCTGCGCGAATTTCTGGCCGAACTGCGCGTCTCGGTCCCGGTCAGCACCGTCGCCAAATGGAAAACCACGCTCCAGCTTCTGGCCATCGGCTTTCTGATCGCCGGTCCGGCGGGCGAAGTGGTGCTGCCCGGCACGATCCATATCGGCAATTCGCTGCTGGTGATCTCGGCAGCCCTGACGCTTTATACGGGCTGGGACTATTTCCGCGCCGGTCTTAAACACGTGTCGGACGATTAGGGTAAGTGGAAAAGCCAAGATGAAAGCCGTCTATTTCGCCTGGGTGCGTGAGCGCATCGGTCGTACGGATGAAGAAATAGCGCCGCCGGCCTCCGTCGTTAGCGTCGGCGACCTCATAGGCTGGTTGTCGGAGCGCGGCGAGGAATACGCCCATGCGTTCGAAAAACCCAACGTGATCCGCGCCGCCATCGATCGCACCCATGTCAAACATGACGCCCCCATCGCCGGCGCCCGCGAGATCGCGTTCTTCCCGCCCATGACGGGCGGCTGATCATGAGCGCGCCGGATCGCCGCATCAGCATTCAAGCCGAGGATTTCGACGCCGCGGCCGAGATCGCCGCACTCACGCAGGGCCGCAAGGATGTCGGCGCGGTCGTCACCTTTACGGGCCTGTGCCGCGACGAGGGCGAGACCCTCGCGGCGCTCGAACTCGAACATTATCCGGGCATGGCGGAGGAAGAGATTTCCCGCGTGGTCACGCAGGCCGAGAGCCGCTGGCCCCTGCTGGGCGTGCGGGTCATCCACCGCTACGGCAAGATCGCGCCCGGCGGCAACATCGTACTCGTGGTGGCGACATCGTCGCACCGGCTGGCCGCCTTCGAGGCTGCGGAATTTCTGATGGATTATCTGAAAACCCGCGCGCCCTTCTGGAAGAAGGAACACCGTCTCGACGGCGCGGCCCGCGACTGGGTCAGCGCGAAAGACGCCGATGACCGCGCGCTGGAGCGTTGGGAGAAGTAGCTACTGTCATCCCGGACGCCGAAGGCGATCCGGGATCCAGCCACAGCAGCAGAAATGGATTCCGGCTCTCCGCTTCGCTACGGCCGGAATGACACGGTCGAAATCGACGCGCGCCGCCTACTTTCCGTCTTCCGCAATCATCTCCTTCGCCAGCGCAATGGCTTTCGGAGAAGCCGCATAGGTCGCCTGCAGGCGCTTCTGCAACTCTTCTCCGCTCACTGGCGCCAGATCGAGCTTGATCTTTTCGGCTTCGGCTTTCGTTTCCGGGTCTTGCCAAACCTGCTCGAATGCCTTGCGCCACATGTCGCGCACCTCTGGCAGAAGGCCCGGTGGGCCCATGAACGGAAAACCGACGCCCTGCGGCAGAAGCAGAATGTTGACGGCTTCCTTTTCTTCCGGCGTGCGAGCAAAATCGCTGATCAGCGGCACATCGGGCAGTTCCTTGTGGCGCTGGTAGCCGAACTGCACCAGCAGATTGACCTTTTTCTCGCGCAGCCATTCGGGATAGTTGGATTTCAGGGCTTCCCAGCTGATCGCGCAACGCCCGTGGACTTCGCCGCGCTCGATGGCGATGTTCATTTGCGCCCCCACCGGATAGCCGATGACGGTGCGCACCTTGCCGCCGGTGAGTTTCTGCAACGAACGCACCTGCGCGGTCTCGCCGCCTGAGCCCGCCAGAATGAGTTCGGTGGTCTGGATGTCGGCGAGCTTCTTCACCGGCGCCTCGTGCCACGCCATGCAGACGTCAGTCGATTCCGTCGGCGTGCTGATCCACGTCAGGTCCTGCATCTTGAACTTCATGTTGGGATCGACCACCAGCGGCATGACCGACACTGCACGCTGCACGACGCCGATCTCGGTCCCGTCGCGCGGCGCCACGTTGTAGAGGTAGGCCGCCAGCGCCACCCCGCCCGCGCCCGGCATGTTGCGCGGCAGAACCTGCGGCTTGCCCGGCAGATATTTGCTGATGTGACGCACCGCGATGCGCATGATGAGATCATTCGTGCCGCCCGGCGCGGTGCCGACATAGACCGAAACCGGCTTGCCTGCCGGGAACGGAGCAGCGGCCGGCTGTGCGGTTGCGGCCTGCGAAAGAAGAACGGCGGCGGCTGAAAGTGTGACCGCAATAGCAGTCGTGTGACGTCCGGGCATGCGTTTCCTCAAGCTGATCTCGATCATTTGTTACGACGAAGGTTCACTGCCCGGCCATCCGTGTCAAGCGCTGCCGCAGGGGAACCACAGGCGCACTCCAGCAGTTAGCTCTCCAGAAACAGGAGAACCTCATGTCGCATATCGAAGGCACTGCTGACCGGGTCTGGGCGCTGGTCGGAGAAATCGGCTTCGCCATGCTGGTGACCCATGACGGAAACGGCGATCATTTGCGCGCCCGCCCCATGGCGGCGACGCCTGCGCAATCCGACCACGCCATCTGGTTCCTCACCAGCGTTGAGGCTGGCAAGGATGACGAAATCAACGACAATCCGAATGTCTGCGTCGCCTTCGCAGATCCCGCCAAACACAACTACGTTTCCGTCACCGGAACCGCCACGGTCTCCAACGACCGCCAGAAAATCCGCGAACTCTGGACCATGTCGGCCAAGGCCTGGTGGAAAGACGAGAACGATCCGTTGATCCGCGTGCTGCGTGTAACTCCGTCATATGCAGAATATTGGGAAAGCCCCGGCGCGACAGTAAGCTACGTGAAGATGGCCATGGCGGTCATTCGCGGCGACAAGCCAGACCTCGGCGAGCATGCAAAGGTCGCCATGAAGTAGCGAGCCGGGCAAACATCTGCGCTGCGCAATGGCGACGACAATGCTTTCGGCGTAAGAGACATTCTGTCCCGTTACGCCGAAAGCCCGCATGATCCCCTGGTCCCACCTCGACACTGCGCGCATCCCCGGCGGAAAAGAAGATCTGCGGCTGCTGCAGCGCGGGCCCGAATTCTCGATCATGCTCGGCCAGAATCCACTGATGAACAGCCGTCTCAGCGGCTCGGAAAAGGCGCTCGCCACGCTCGCGGCCGAGCGGTTGAAATCTGTGAAGAAGCCCCGCGTGCTGATCGGCGGACTTGGCATGGGGTTCACGCTGCGCGCTGCGCTCGAGGATTTCGGCCCGTCCGACATCATTGTCTCCGAACTCATTCCCGCAGTCGTTAAATGGGCGCGCGGTCCCATGGCGGAACTGTACGGCGACAGCCTGACCGATCCGCGCGTCGAAATCCGCGAGACCGACGTGGGCGAGATCATTCGGGCGTCCCGCGTCCAGTTCGACGCCATTTTGCTTGATGTCGACAACGGGCCGGAAGGCCTGACCCACCCGACCAACGACCGCCTCTACAGCCATCAGGGCCTTTCGGCTGCCCGCAATGCGCTGAGGCCCGGTGGAATTCTGGCGGTCTGGTCGCAGGGGCCGGACGAGCGCTTCAGCGGGCGGCTCGACAAGGCGGGCTTTGCGGTCGAGGAGGTCCGGGTGCGCGCCAACCGCAAGGGACGCGGCTCCCGCCATGTGATCTGGCTCGCCTCGCGGCCGAAATAGACCAATTTGCTTGTGTGGCGGGGCGGTGTGCTGTTCATAGGCGGCTCACACCGCGCCCTGCCGGTGACCATTCTGGAAAGACCCATGACGAGCGACGTAATTCCCGGCGCAGAACCAGTTCCCTGCGAGCGCTGCGGCAAGGTTCCGGCGCTCTGCGTCTGCGAGGGCGTCCAGCCGCTCGAAAGCCGCATCGGCGTGCTCGTCCTCCAGCACCCGCAGGAACAGGACAAGGAATTGGGGACTGCGCGACTGACCGCCCTGCATTTCAAGAATGCCGTCTTCAAGATCGGCCTGTCGTGGCCGAGCCTTGCCAAGGCGCTGGGCCGTGAGGCCGACCCGAAGCGCTGGGCGGTGCTTTATCTGGGGTCCGCCAAACCGGAGGATTTTCCGCAGGGCGAGGAAGTTGTCGCGCTCGACCGCAAAGGCAACGCCCTGCCCGACCAGCACGCGGCGCTCGCCGGCATCAAGGGAATCGTGGTGCTCGACGGCACCTGGAGCCAGGCCAAGACGCTCTGGTGGCGCAACGCCTGGATGCTCAAGTGCCGCCGCATCGCGCTACGCCCGCAGCGCCCCTCGCTCTATGGCAAGCTACGCCGCGAACCACGCCGGGAAGCGCTGTCGACGCTTGAATCCGTTGGCCTTCTGGTAAGCCGCCTCGAAGACAGGCCCGATATCGAAAAGGCCCTGCTGGGCACATTCGGCAAAATGCTCGACCGTTATCGCGCCGCCGAGAAGGTCAAAAAGGCTAACCCGCAAGCTTGACCCGGATCAAGTTCCACCCCGCTGCCCGACCCTATAGTCGGCGCGTTCTCGGGGACCGGATTCGCGATGCCTATTGATTTTGCTGCCTTTAACCGGGAGCCCACGCGGCTCGATCCCTACCCGCACGTAGTCGCGCAGGGCTTTCTGCCACGGGCAGATGTAGAAGCCGCCATCCGGGATTTTCCAAAGCTCGATATGGCCGGCCTGTTCCTGCCGGAGGCTGCCCCCTACGGGCCGGCGTTCGGCAAACTTCTGGCGGAACTCGAAGGTCCGGACATGCGGGCGGCCGTTGAGGAAAAGCTCGGCATAGACCTGACCGACCGGCCGACGCTCATTACCGTCCGCAGCTGCTGTCAGGGACGCGACGGTCAGATTCATGCGGATTCGAAATTCAAGCTCGCCACCGTTCTCCTTTATCTCAACGAGCCATGGGGCCCACAGGGCGGACGGTTGCGGGTTCTGCGCTCAGGCACGAACCTCGAAGACTATGTGTCCGAAGTTCCGCCCGAAGGCGGCTCAGTGATTTGCTTCAGGGTGCAGCCCAATTCGTGGCACGGCCACAAACCGTTCATCGGCCCGCGCCGCTATGTGATGCTGAATTATTGCATGGACGAGCGCGTGCGCGACAGCGAAGCAGCCCGTCACCGCATGTCCGGGCGCGTCAAGAAAATCGCGCGCCTGTTTGGGATAGGCCGCGTACCGCAAGCCGCCTGAGAGGACCATCCATGAACGACGCTCTTGCGACGGCTCAATATTTCGCCGGCACGATCGACCGCGCCGACGCGCAGTCCAAACCCTTCCGGCACTGGTTGCTCGACAAGGCCCTGCCCGACGACATCGCCCGCGGCATTCCTGACCTGCCGATCGCCGCCCCCAATGTCGGCGACACTTTCGGCAAGCGCGAAACACACAATTCGACGCGCGTGTTTTTCTCGGTCGAGAACCGCAAGCTTTATCCGGTTTGCGACTCCGTCGCGCAGGCGCTGCAATCGCCAGAAATCGTGCGGCGCCTTGAGGCCCGCACCGGCGTCAATCTGGGTGGAACGTATCTGCGTATCGAATATTGCCAGGATACGGAAGGCTTCTGGCTGGAGCCGCACACTGACATCGGCGCAAAGCTCTAC
Organism: Beijerinckiaceae bacterium; assembly: GCA_947478455.1. Taxonomy (GTDB): domain Bacteria; phylum Pseudomonadota; class Alphaproteobacteria; order Rhizobiales; family Beijerinckiaceae; genus Terripilifer. The sequence continues at coordinate 23,020 of CANJWR010000006.1, forward strand.
ACAATGCTGGTCTATCTTTCAGAAACGCCCGATGCCGACGACTGGGGCACGGACATTTACGACGGCCCCGAGACGCACATCGGACGCGCGCCGGGCGGATTCAACAAGGGGCTGATCTTCATCCCCGCGCAGGACACCTGGCACGGCGTTTCAAAACGCGCCTACGAAGGCGTGCGCAAATCGATCATCGTGAATTATGTTGTGCCCGAATGGCGCTCGCGCCACGAACTGGCCTTTCCGGACCAGCCGGTAAGAGCGCCCGATAGTCTATCGGCTCAGGCGTTGACGGTCGCCGTATAGTCCTCGATCAGCGTGCGCGAGATCTGGCCCGGGGTGAACTTGTAGGGGCCGACTTCCGACACCGGAGTCACTTCTGCGCCCGTGCCGCAGATGAAGCATTCGTCGAAGCTCGCCATTTCTTCCGGCATGATGCGACGCTCGACCACCTCGATGCCGCGCTTCTTCGCGAGCGCGATGACGGTGCGGCGCGTGATGCCGTCGAGGAAGCAATCCGCAATCGGCGTATGAATGACGCCGCCCTTGACGAACAGCACGTTCGCCCCGGTGCATTCCGCCACGCGGCCTTGCCAGTCGAGCATCAGCGCATCCGCGTAGCCGCGACGCTCGGCGCGATGTTTCGAGATCGTGCAGATCATGTAAAGGCCGGCAGCCTTGGAGATGCACGGCGCGCATTGCGGATCGGGACGACGATATTCGGCTATGTCGAGGCGGATGCCGCGCATCTTCTCGTTCACGTCGAACATGCTGGGCCAGTCCCACACCGCAATGGCGACATTGATAGTCGCGTTCTGCGCCGAAACAGCCATCATCTCGCTACCGCGCCATGCGACCGGGCGGACATAACAACTGGTCATCTTGTTGGTCTCGACCACCAGTTTCTTGGCGGCGTCGAGTTCTGCGACCGAATAGGGAATTTCGAAATCGAGCACTTCGGCCGAGCGACGGAAACGCTCGGAATGCTCGGTGCTCTTGAATATCTTGCCGCCATAGGCGCGCTCGCCCTCGAACACGCACGAAGCGTAATGCAGACCATGGCTGAGGACGTGCAGTTTCGCGTCAGCCCAGGGAAGCAGCTTCCCGTTCATCCAGATGAAACCTTCGCGCTGGTCGAACGGCAACACTGACATTTCTTCGTCTCCTGGAATCGTACGCCCTCTATCGACCGGATGGAGTGTCTCGCATCCCCGACAAGGCGAACGTCTTCTGGTATATTGAGCCTGTGACGTTTGAAGGCCTTGACGGATATCAAGCAACCTGAAATATGTCAATATAGCTGACTTAATCCGGTGATCCCTGAATGGATTCAGTGCTTCAGACCAGATCGGACGGCCAGACCTCCCCTACACAGCAGGCTGCCGAACAGCCGATGTTCGATCTCATCGAACTTCTTTTCTTCGCTTACCGGGACTTCATCGGCGATGCGGATCGCCTGCTCGAAAGCCTGAAGTTCGGCCGCGCGCATCATCGGGTCATCCACTTCGTCAACCGCCAGCCGGGACTGACGATTGCGGAGCTTCTCGATATTCTGAAAATCACCAAACAGAGTCTCAATCGCGTTCTCAAGGAACTGCTTGAGCAAGGTTATGTGGAATCCCGCCCCGGGGTGAGCGACCGGCGTAATCGCCTGCTCTTCGCCACCGCCAAGGGCCGCAAGCTGGCGTCCGAACTGGCCAATGTCCAGACACGGCGATTTGCGCGCGCGCTGACCGAATTGCCCGAAGAGGCCCGCCACAACGCCATCGAATTCTTTCTCGCCATGATCGAGCCTTCCGAACGCGAACGCGTCGCAAGCCTCGTCTGGCCGGAAGAGTTTGCGCGGGCCCGGCCCGCCACATGACGGACACCCCCGTAAAGCCAACGCCCGAACCAATTGCGGACGACGCCGCGCATCTGCTGCTGGTCGACGACGACAAGCGCATTCGCTCGCTCATGTCGCGTTATCTCGGCAAATGCGGCTATCGCATTACCACAGCCGGCGACGCGCAGGAGGCGCGCCGCTGTCTTGGCTCGCTCGAATTCGATCTGCTCGTGCTCGACGTAATGATGCCGGGCGAAAACGGTTTCGATCTTGCGGCCTCGCTGCGCAAGGACTCGCAGGTTCCGATCCTGATGCTGACCGCTCGCGCGGAAGCCAGCGACCGTGTGCGCGGCCTCGAAATCGGTGCAGACGATTATCTCACCAAGCCTTTCGATCCGAAAGAGCTATCGCTGCGCATTGCGTCGATCCTGCGCCGCACCGCGCCGCGCGTCGAGAACGTCGGGGTCTCCAGCGTCGTGCGTTTCGGGCCCTTCATGTTCCAGTCCGATCGTTCCGAATTGCGCAAGGGAGAGGAAGTGATCCGCCTCACCGATCGCGAACGCGCCATGCTGCGCATGCTGGCCGAAAATCCCGGCGAATCGGTTTCGCGCGAAGCGTTGGCTGGGGACGCTTCGGCCGGCAGCGAACGCACCATCGACATGCAGATCAACCGCCTGCGGCGCAAGATCGAAGTGGATTCTGCCAATCCGCTCTATCTGCAGACTGCGCGCGGCGCCGGCTATCGTCTCGTCGTGGACCGCTAGTCAGGAAGGAGACGACTGAATGAGCGTCTCCGATCCGATTGGCACACGCGGCCCGCGCGCATGGTGGCGCAGTTTTTCGCGCCGCGTCGCCAACCGCATGCCAAAGGGCCTTTATGCCCGCTCGCTGTTGATCGTCATCCTGCCCATGGTGATCCTGCAATCGGTCGTCACCTACACATTCATGGAACGTCACTGGCAATTGGTGACGGTGCGCCTGTCGTCTGCGGTGGTGCAGGACATCGGCGCGATGGTCGATTTGTGGCGCGCCGACCCGACGGACGAATCCTTCGCGCGCCTTTCAAAAGTTGCCTCGAACCGTCTCGGCATCGAGATGGAACTGTTGCGCGGCGAGCTTTTGCCGCCCGCATTGCCAAAGCCATTTTTCTCGGTGCTCGACAGCGCCCTCTCGCGCGAACTGTCGTTGCAGATCGCCCGGCCCTTCTGGATCGACACGATCGGCAAATCCAGCCTGGTTGAAATCCGCATTCTTCTCGACGGCGCGGTGCTGCGGGTGCTGGTCAACCGCAATGCCGCCTATGCGTCGAATTCGCATATTTTCCTTGTCTGGATGATCGGGACATCTCTGGTGCTGCTGGCGGTGGCGGTGGCGTTTTTACGCAACCAGATCAGGCCTATTCTGCGACTGGCGCGGGCAGCAGAAGATTTCGGCAAGGGCCGCGATGTGGATTTCCGTCCGCATGGGGCGCGCGAGGTCCGTCAGGCTGCCTATGCGTTTCTCGAAATGCGCCGCCGCATCGAGCGCTCCATCGAGCAGCGCACCGCCATGCTCAACGGCGTCAGCCACGATCTACGCACGATCTTGACGCGCTTCAAACTTTCGCTGGCCCTGATGGGAGAGGGCCCGGAACTCGAAGCGCTGCAAAAGGACGTCGAGGAAATGCAGCGCATGCTGGAATCCTATCTGTCCTTCGCGCGCGGCGACAGCACTGAACCTGCCGTGCCCACCGACATGCGCGCCCTGCTGGACGAATTGAAATCCGACGCCGAGCGTCACGGCCATCTCACACAGGTCGCCGCCAACGGCGACATGATGGTGACGGTGCGGCCCGAAGCCTTCAAGCGCTGCCTCACCAACCTCGTCTCCAATGCCCAGCGCTACGGCGACCGCATCGCCATCGAAGCCATGCGGGAGCAGCGCTGGCTGACCATTCACGTGGACGACGACGGCCCCGGCATTCCGGCCGAACAGCGAGAGGATGTGTTCCGCCCCTTCTTCAGGCTCGACGAGGCGCGCAATCAGGACGAGGGCGGCACGGGGCTGGGACTCGCTATCGCTCGCGATCTGGCGCGCTCCCACGGCGGCGACATCGAACTGTCCACCAGCCACCTGGGCGGCCTGCGGGCGACCCTGCGGGTGCCGGTTTAGCCAGCGGTTTTCGGCGACACGGTGACAGGATCGAAAGGATCGTGCTGTATCGCACCTTGGGCGCGCAACCGCCGTGCTACGGATGATCCATGAACATTGCCTTGCCTGGCGCGCCGCCCGCCGACCCATCGAGCCTGCCCGATCCGACGACACAGCGGGTCGTCTTCGACGGGGCCGAGGGCGACTTCGTCACGCTCTCGATCAGGGGCGCGCTGCTGCAGCTCGTCACATTCGGCTTCTATCGTTTCTGGCTGACCACGGACGTCCGCCGCCATTTGTGGACGCACACATCCGCAGCCGGCGACCATCTCGAATATACCGGGCGCGGTCGCGAGCTTCTCGTGGGCTTCCTGTTCGCGCTGGCGATTCTGGTCCCGATCTATCTGGCCTATTTCCTGATCGGCGTTGAGGTCGAGCGCTTTCAGGCTTTTGGCTCGGTGCCGCTCGGCATTTTCATGTTGTTCTTCGGCCAGTTCGCGATTTATCGGGCGCGACGCTACCGGCTCACCCGCACCGTGTGGCGCGGCGTGCGATTCTGGATGCAGGGCTCAGGCTGGGCCTATGCAGCGCGTGCCTTCGGCTGGCAGATCCTTGTGGTCCTGTCGCTCGGCCTCGCATGGCCCTGGCGCGCCGCCGCACTGGAGCGCTACAAGTTGCGCAATACGTTCTACGGCGATCTGGCGGGCAGCTTCGATGCTCGCGCCTCGGCGTTCTTCCGCACGGGCGTCTGGCTCTGGCTCGCCGCTCTGGCTCCCGTGCTGATCCTCATTTCGGCAGGCGCGATCTACTGGGCGACCGACGAAACCCGTCCGGTTCTGGCCGGAACCATTGCGGCCATCGGGGGCGTTCTGTTTTTGCCCGTGCCGTTCTTGTGGCCCTATTTTCGCGCAATGGAATGGCGCTGGTGGGCGACCGGCGTTCGGTTCGGAAGCCTCTCTGTCGAATGCGATCTGCGCGGCGGGCAGCTTCTCAAACTGTACTTCAAATTCTTCATCATCGCGTCGCTCGTATCGGGCGCAGCTGCCGGCGCCGTCTTCGCCATCGGGGCGGCGGTTGTCGAGCAATTGACCAAAGGCGGCAGCGGTTCGATGCTCGAATCCATGTCATCGGCCTTCGAGTCCAACCAGGTCCTGCTCGTGGCCGGCACGACGCTCGGCTATCTGATCGTAGGATTGTCCGTCGGAGTCGTGCAGCGCTATTTTCTGCAACGCGAAATGTGGTGCATCGTGGCCCGATCGCTGACCATCCGGCACATCGACGCCGCAGAAAATGTTGTGGCGCGCGGCGAGGCCGCCAACGCCATCGGTGAGGGACTGGCCGACAGTCTCGATGTGGCGGGCTTCTGATCGATGACGGACATCCTCGAAACAGACGCGGCTTTCTTCGACGGACTCACCAATCGCAAACGCAGCGTGCGGGTGAAACTGGGCGCATCGCTGGATATTTTCGACGGAGAGCGCCGCATCGATTCATGGACGCTCGACTCGATCCGCCTTGTCGATGCAAAATCCTCCGGCATGCGACTGCGCGCAAACGGCGCAAGCGAACTTGCGCGCCTGATTGTCGACGATCCCGCTTTTATCGACGCAATTTATCGCAATTGTCCTCAATTGCTCGTCGAAGAGCACAGCCACAAGTCCTCCACCGCCCGCATCGTCGGCTGGTCGCTCGCTGCCGCAGCGTCTGTGCTGGGCGTGATCTTTTTCGGCCTGCCGCTTGCCGCCGACCGGCTAGCGCCGCTTGTGCCGGCAGCGCTCGACCGGCGAGTTGGCGAAATGGTCGACAGCCAGGTGAAGGTCGTATTTGGCGACAAACTCTGCACAGAGCCCGACGGCAAGGCGGCTTTTCTGAAACTCGTCCGTGCGCTGGAGCGCTCCGGCGGCCTCGATCAGTCACCGTCTGCGGACGTGCTTCAATCGAAGACCGCAAACGCCATCGCGCTGCCGGGCGGACGCGTTTATCTTTTCGAGGGCTTGCTCGACGTAGCCCAGACGCCCGACGAAATCGCCGGCGTGCTTGGCCACGAACTCGGCCACGTCCACCATCGCGACGGCATGCGGATGCTGATCGAAAGCGGCGGCAGCTCTTTCCTGTTCGGTCTGCTGTTCGGCGATGTGACTGGCTCGGGCGCGGCCATGCTGGCCGCCCGCCTCATGCTCAACGCCCGCTACACGCGCGAGGCCGAAACCCGCGCCGACGAATTCGCCATCGGGGTGATGCACGGGCTCGGGCGTCTGTCGCAGCCCATGGGCGAATTGCTGGTAAGGGTGACCGGAAACCAGCGCGGCCAGAGCCCCGGCATTCTGGCGAGCCACCCATTCAGCGAGGATCGCCTGGCCCGCATGAAAGCCGCCGACAAGGCCGCAACCGCGCTGCCAATTCTGGATGATGCGGAATGGAAAGCCCTTAAGGCGATCTGCAAACCCGCCGGCTAGGCCGATTTTCCTGATAAGTCTTGGCGCGGATGCGGGCTTGCCTGTAATCAGAAATATGATCGGCGCATCCGGTCTGTCTGTCCCGAGAACTTCGCCCGCATGCGTCGTCTGATCATTGAGGAACCGAATTCCGCCGCCGCGCTCTGGAGCCGGCGACTGGCGATTTTTGCGTTCGCGGTCGCCGCCATCGGCGTCGGCCTCGCGCGCGCCGCCCCCAATGACGTGATGGCCGGGCTTTCGGTGCTCGGCGCGGCCTTTCTGGTCGCCTGTGTGGCCCTTCTCTTCGCCGCCACCGGCGCGGTCGTCATCTGGCGGACTGGCCGCGGCGGCCTTTCGCATGTGATCGGCGCGGTCCTGCTGGCGATGCTGCTGCTGGGATTTCCGGCTTATCTGGCGGTGCAATCCATACGGCTGCCGCTGATGAACGATATTTCGACCGATCTCGCAGATCCACCCGCCTTTTCGCGTTCAAGCGCGGCGCTGGCGGCGCGCGGACCTCTCACGCCGTCGGATGTTCCAGAGACAACGCGCGAGGAACAGCGCCGCGCCTATCCGGATATTCAGCCAGTCATTCTCGATCTCGAAGCCGACGAAGCCTACCGGCTGACGCAGCAGGCCGTTGCGGCGCTTGGCTGGCGGCTTGTCGACCAAACCCGCCCGGGTGGCCGATCCGGCATAGGCCGCATCGACGCCATCGACCGCACGCTCGTGATGGGCTTTCCGGATGACGTGACGATCCGAATCCGCCCGCTGGCCGGGCAGACCCGTATCGACATCAGGTCCGCATCCCGATTCGGGCGTCACGATTTCGGCCAGAATGCCCGTCGCATCAGGAGGTTTGCGCTAGAATTGCAGACCCAGCTGGACGCGCGCTAGGCCCTTGATGCTGTTCGGGCGTGCGCCTTCCTCGGCCTAATTTTCGGGGGCGGTAAAGAAAATCTGCCGAGGTCGTTGACCCGCCGCGACAGAAGCGGCAATTGTCTGTCTTCGCTCCGGGACCTGCCCGTGACGATTTCAGAAAAGAAACGAGCTCCGCGCTTGCGGCTGCTTCCAGGGGAGTTTGCATGAAACCCGCCGGACTATTTTTCGCCACGTTCCTCGCGGCGACCCTCACGGGCGAAGTGTCCTCGGCTGCCGACATGTCGAAGGGCGAATATCTGGCCCGCGCCAGCAATTGCATCGCCTGCCACACGATGCCGGACGGCACGCCTTATATCGGCGGCCTGCGCATGCAGACGCCGGTTGGGGTGATCTACACGACCAACATCACGCCGGATCCCGAAACCGGCATCGGTCGCTACACGTTGCAGGACTTCGACAACGCAGTCCGCAAGGGCGTCGCGAAGGATGGCCGCCAGCTCTATCCGGCCATGCCCTACCCGTCCTACGCCAAGATTACCGACGACGACATCAAGTCGATGTACGACTACTTCATCAAGGAGGTGAAGCCTGTCCGTCAGAAGAACAGCGAACCGGAGATTGCATGGCCGCTCAACATGCGCTGGCCGCTCGGTGTCTGGAACTATCTGATGACACAGCCCGGCCCCTATGTGGCCTCGCGCGATTTCGACGCGGAATGGAACCGCGGCGCCTATCTGGTGCAGGGCCCCGGACATTGTGGCGCCTGCCACACCCCGCGCGGCTGGGCCCAGCAGGAGCAAGGCCTCGATGAGCGCGACGTCACCTTCCTAACCGGCAACGTGATCGACAATTGGTCTGCCCCCAACCTGCGCGGCGATCCCAACACGGGTCTCGGCCGCTGGAACGAACAGGACATCTTCTCCTACCTGAAGACCGGTCATTCGCGCTTCGGCTCGGCCTACGGCACGATGCACGAAGTCGTCGCCTATTCGACCAGCTACATGACCGACGCCGACCTGAAGGGCATCGCGAAATATTTGAAGTCCCTGCCCGGAACCGGCGATCACAGCCAGCCGGTCTGGGTCTACAACAATACCGTCACCGAAGACCTCAAGGCCAAACGGCTGACCAAACCGGGCTCCTCGACCTATCTGCGCCAGTGCGCCTCCTGCCACGGCATCGACGGCCTTGGCGTCGGCACGAACCCGCCGCTCGCCGGCAATTCGTCGGTGTTCTCCGCTGATCCGGTGTCGCTGGTCCGCGTCATCCTCAACGGCGCGCCCACTTCCACCATCGAAGGCGCCCCGGTCGGCCCCGGCATGCCGCAGTTCCGCTCCTGGCTGAAGGATCAGGAAATCGCCGATCTGGTGACCTTCATCCGCACCTCGTGGGGCAACAAGGCCTCCGCGGCGACCTCCCAGCGCGTCGCTGAAATCCGCAAGGCCACCGACGCGTCCGACGACCGGGCGGTCATCTTCCGGATGAAGTAGGCGTCAAACCCCGCTCAACAAAAAACCCCGGACGCGCAAGCGTTCCGGGGTTTTCTTTTGGCGCGGCGATTTTTGAATCTCAGTCCTGTCGTCGCCAGACAAACAGCGAACTGAGCGCATAGTTCCAGACCGATCCCATCACGACGCCGGCGAGCCCGGCCAGCCACCACCTGCGGCTGAAATCGAAAATCCACGACGCGACGCCGATATTCGCCAGTGCGCCCAGACCGCAGACGGCAAAAAACAACAGCAGTCCTTTCACCGCCGCCCAACCATGCAATTGCGCATCGCGATAGGTGAAGGCGTTGTTGATGAAAAAATTCGACGTCATCGCCACGATAGTTGCGATGGATTGCGCCGTCGCAAATCCAACGCCCGGAACGCCAAGCGCGGCGCGCAGAACGGCCAGATGGACCACGACACCAACTGCCCCCACAAGCCCGAACAGGATGAACCTCACCGGAACAACCCCGCGCGTCACCTTGTTGGCGATCAGTCCGATGAAATCGAGAGCCACTTTCACATCCAGTTTTGACTCGCCTGCCACGCGGCCGCGAAACACGTAGCCGATTTCGACGACCCGCAAGGTCCGCTGCGACGAACCGATAATATCGGCCAGAATCTTGAAGCCGCTCGGCAGTAGCTCCGGCGCAACCTCGTCGACGATCTCACGCCGAAGCATGAAGAACCCGCTGGTGATGTCCGACACATCGGTCTGCAGCGCCCAGCGCGCCATGCGGATCGCCAGAAGGCTCAGGGCTTCGCGCTTCGCCGAAAACCCCTCGCCGTTCGAGCCACCGTCCTGATGACGGCTTCCGACGACCAGATCAGCCTCGTGATCTCGCAACTGCGCCAGCATTTGCGGCAGGATGCTCTCGTCGTGCTGCATGTCGGCGTCCATGACGCCCACAAAGGGGGCCGCCGAACTCAGCATGCCGTCGATACAGGCGCCCGCCAGCCCGCGCCGGTTGACCCGCCTTATGCAGCGCACGCGCGGATCAGTCCGTGAGATTTCCTTGGCGAATTCGGCCGTTCCGTCAGGACTATTATCGTCGACGATCACCATTTCCCACGCAATGCCCTCCAGCGCGGCCGCCACGCGGCGCACCAGTTCGTCGAGATTCAATTTCTCGTTGAAGGTCGGGACGACGAGCGTCAGGACCGGGCTGGGGAAAGTCATATCGGTTCCGGGCAATTTGCGCGCCAGACGGTGCGCGACGGGGACTTACCCGACTTTATGCGCCATGCGCAAACCGCAGCCTTGATGCGCCGCCCCGGTCGGCGCAATGTCCGCTGCGACTTCGCCCGCCCGGGAGCCTCCACTGTCTGACACCGCGCCGAAAATCAGTCTGGTTCCCAAATGGTTGGGCAATCCTGCCGCCGCCACACTGGGGCTGATCGCTATCGCGGCCGTTTTGCGTATCGTCTTCGGTCTGTCGCTCGGGCTCGGCATCGATGAAGCCTATGCGGTAGCGACGGGTCGCGTATTCGACTGGTCCTACCTCGACCACCCGCCCCTGTCGTGGTGGATGGCCTCGGCCAGCGCGAGGCTTTTCGGGAGCGAGGCGGCTTTGGCGGTGCGGCTGCCGTTCATTCTGCTCTTCGCCGGAACAAGTTGGCTGATGTATCGGCTGACCGCTTCACTTTACGGCGGCGCTGCAGGTTTTTTCGCCGTACTGCTAATCAATCTGGTCCCGGCGCTGGGCGTGACGGACGGAACCTTCGTGCTGCCGGACGGGCCGCTCGTCGCCGCCATGCTGGGCGGCGCGATCTGCCTGCGTCATGCGCTGCTGGGTCCGGCAGAACGCGCAGGCCTTTGGTGGGTTGCTGCCGGATTCTGCGCTGGCCTAGCGTTGCTGTCGAAATATCACGGAATATTTCTGCTCGCCGGCGCGGGCCTGTTTCTAGTCACTTCCGCCCCCCATCGCGGCTGGTTTCTCAGCCCCTGGCCATATCTGGGGGCGGCCATCGCGGCTGTGATGTTCGCCCCGGTCATCGTCTGGAACATGGACCACCAATGGGCGTCCTTTACGTTTCAGGGCGGACGGGCAGGTATTTCTCGCTTTCGACCGTGGTTGCCGCTGATCGTTCTCGGCGGGCAGGCGCTGTTCCTGACGCCGTGGATCTGGCTGCCGCTGACGATCCGCGCCTGGACGGCGCTCCGCAAAGGCCCATCCGAGGCAGGCTCATGGCTGTTGCTCTGTCTGGCGGCGGGGCCAATCCTGACCTTCACCCTGCTGCCGGTCGTCACCGGCAATCAGGGGCTGTTTCACTGGGCCATGCCGGGCTATCTGCTGCTGTTCCCGTTACTGGGCGAAGCCGCCGCACGGCGCTTGCAGGACGGCGACGCCCGCACGAGGCGCTGGCTGCGCAATTCCGCCATCGCGACGCCAGCCCTGCTCGCCGTCGTGATCGCCATGGCTTTGCTGCCATGGCCGGGCCTGCCCTACGGCAAACGCGACGGCTCCGACGATCCGCTGATCGAAACGCTCGAATGGGCCAATCTGCCGAAAGTGCTGGCCGAGAACGGCATAGCCAATCGCCCCGATGTTTTCGTCGCCACAGAGCGCTGGCACGAGGCCGGACGCGCCGACTACGCCCTGCGCGGTGCCCTACCCGTCACCTGCCTTTGCGACGACGCGCGCGGTTACGCCTTCAAGGCGCCACTGGCGCGCTTCATTGGCGGCACTGCTCTGCTGATAGTGCCCGAGTCCCGCGCCCGCGATGTCGAGGCGCGCTTCGGTCGCTATTTCTCAAGCATGGAGCGCTGGGAAGATGTGAACGTCGACCACGCCGGGAAGCGCGCCTATCGGCTGGCGATCTTCATCGGCTGGGATTTTCATCCCTCGCGGGCTTTCGCATCTCTCGACGGCGCCCTCGTCAGCGTGCAGCCGTAGCGCGCGGCGACTGACGCTCGAACCATTGCAGCGCCATCGGCATCCACTCGTCCGGCACTTCATGCGAGCCCTTGTGAAGCGCGAGTTCGAGTGAGGTACCCGGCGCGCATGACGTCCAGCGACGCTTCCAGAAAAAGCCGCTCGTGTCGAACTCATCGGGCCTTATGTTGGCGCAGCCATTGATGGACCGCCACGTCTGCAGCCCTTCGAAAATATCCCCCTGCCGCAAGCCCGTCTGACCCAGCGGGCGGCCTTCCAGCGGCACCGTGCGGTCGACCCATCCATGAGTGTGCAACATTTTGATTGGCCCCGCACAGGTCTTCGGCTGCGGCTCCCAGAAGCCGCCCGACACCGGCGCATAGGCTGCAAATTCGTTCGGCGCGCGGCAGGCCAGATACCAGACCAGCGAACCTCCGATGGAAAAGCCCGTCAGCAGCACCCGCGACGGATCAACGTGAAAGCGTGTGCGCGCATCCTCGATCACCTCGCGAATAAACATCAGTTCGTCACGCCCTTCGGTATCCTGCGCGCGAAATTTCCAGCCGCTGCGTCCATTGCCGCCACGCTGCAAACCATTTGGGCCGATGAACACATAACCCGCCGCCACGGAGGGCTCCGACATCTGCGTTTCTTCGAGAACGCCAGAACCCGAGCCGCCCGCGCCATGGAAATGAACCACCAGCGGTCGGGCCGAATCGCCCACTTTCCACGCGGGGGCCATGGCGTGATATGTGCCGGATTTTACTGAACAAGGATCGTTCAGCCCGCCGCATTCCGCATACGCAAACCCTGAAGCAGAGAGGCTGATCAAAGCCGCCAGACTAAATCCTGCTGCCCGATTCATCTGCATGTCGCTCCACCATTGTCGCGCGCAAGGACCAGTAACCTGCCGTCAGGGGAACTGATTTCGAAAAAGGGCAGCCTGCGGGCGTCTCCCATCCGAACCTCCCCTATTTCTGGCGAAACTGTACAATTCCCCACGTGCTTTGCAACTTGATGAAATATCACCGGCTGGCGGAATGTTTGACGGCCGAATTCCAACTTTGCGAAGGAAAACGTTGAAGCTGCTTACGCGGCGAGCCTAGCCTTCTCGTCGCGCATGAACTTGATGAAACCGTAAAGGTTTTCCGCATCGAGCCCGTGCAACATGAGACGGAACCCGGCTTCGAGAGTCGAAATCGGCACGCTGGGATGTTTGTTGTGCACGAACCCCACAATGCTTTCGCGATTAAACAGCCGCGCCACATATATCGCGATGGTCTCGTCCAGTTGCAGCGAGTTGCTGGACCGCCAGAATTCGCGATCCGTCAGAAAAAGGCCAAACAAAGGCGTATAGAGTTCAATCGCCGTCTGCAGATCGAGAAAGTTCGTCCAGCGGTTCGGTTGTTCGGGCAGCAGGGAATCCACATCCTCGATCGCCGAGAAATCGATGTCCGCCAGATTGCGTGGCTGGAACTTTCCACCCAGCGCATTCACCTGAATGATGAAATTGAAAATGTTCAGATCGTGCTGCACGTAAGTGTTGTCGCGAAAATCCTCCAGCGTGCGCGGCTTGAGCGGATGCATCTTCATCGGTGGCGTTTCGACATTGGCGGCCAGAAAGTCCAGTATCTGGCTGCCGATATGGAAATGCCGGAAGATGAGATAGTTCGCGTCGGGGCTGAGAAAATTCCGCATGCCCCACACGATCAGGCCATGCAAAAGGCGCGACGATGTAAAGGCGTTCGGCAGGACGATGCGCGCCAGCTGCACCAGAATGATCGACAGGCGCGCCAGCGGGCGCACGACCGGCAACAGAAATTGTCGAGAACGCGACGCATTGCCCCGCATGAGCGCCGCTCTCGCGGAGGCGTCGAAGAATGTTCCCTGGTCGAGTTCCAGCGCGACCCACGGGTCCGGATCGTTGAAATCATGCTTCGCCATATCATAGCGCATCACACGTTCCCCAATTCCTCGATCTGGAGGCGATAGAGCCTCGCAACGATCCGCGCAGTCTTGACGATCTGGCGATCCATGTCCGGTATGTCGAGAATGCCGGAATTCAGAACCGTTTCAAATTCCCGCATGTGATCTTCGTCATTGACGCTGTGATACAGAAGAAAACTGATCTGCTCGTCACCCAGCCCCAGTTGCTTCTGGATCGACCTGCCCCATTCGCCGGCCTTCTGTCGCCCCAGGCCCTCGATGATGAACATTGCGCCCAGCAGGTCAAACGGATTTCGTTCACTGGCGCGTTGATACATGAAGGCGTGCAGCGCCTCCGCGCCGATGTTCTTCTCGGCCTGCAGAATATCTGCGAGCACGCCGCCCACCGAAACATAGTCCGCTTCAAGCATCCGGTAGTCGCGATGTTCGGAGATTGCGTGCCGCAAGAACAGCGAACGCTGATCAGCATATTCGCCGGTGATGCTGGAGCCTGCGCGGGCGATCCACCGCGAACCCTCCACGACCTGCTGGCGATGATTGATCAACAGTACGCGATAATCCTCAAGCCTGAACTTGCCGCGATTCAGTTTATCGAGCAGCGGCGTCGCGTCCATGTCGCAGGAAAAATCCGTCCACACCTTGAGAAGTCCGCGCATGACGGCTTGCGCCCGTGGCTCTCCCATCACACGACCTCCAGCAGCATGAAGCCATTCAGCGACCGGCCGCTTTCAGGAACGTGGCACAGAATGCGGTCGCCCTTCTTCAATCGCCCGTCGCGATACAGTTCTTCAAGAATGATGAAGATCGACGCCGTACCGGTATTGCCCTTCTGGTAGAGGTTGGTGAACCATTTCTGTTCGTCGATCATTGCGCCTGCGCGCTCCAGCAGATCGACGATCTGCCGACGCAGGCCGTGCGACGAATAATGGCTGCAAACATGGTCGATGTCGTCGATGACGATCATGCCGCGTTCGATGAGATCGAGATAATGCGACACCCAGACCGGCAACATGCGCTGCATCAGGTCGAAATCCTGCGTCAGCACAAAAGCGCCCGCATGGGCCGCCGCAATCGTGTCGGGAAAGCCGCTCCAGTAGCGCCAGTCCGCGTCCTGCCGCACCATGCCGCCCACCATGCAGGCGTCGAAACGATGCGCGTAGGAGCGGATATCGATCCAGACGATCCGGAGCGAGGCCTGCCGCGCATTGGGTTCTGTTTCCAGTAGCGCCGCGCCCGCCCCGTCCGACAGGGTGAAGCGCAGGAAATCCGCCTCGAACGGAATTTCACCTTTTTCGCGCCATTCGTCGACGCACTCGTAATTGCCGGGCCTAAAATAGCGGCTGGCGAATTCGCTACCGCTCACCGCCGCGCAGGAATGTTCGCCGCATTTCAACTGCAGCCAAGCAGATTTGATCGCCATCAGGGAGCTGGCGCAAACGCTCTGGAAATTGGCGATTTCGAGAGCGCCCAGTCCGAGTTCCGCATGAACATGCGACGCGAGTCCCGGCACGAGGCCATCGCCCAGCGTCGACGAAACAGCCAGGTAATCGATATCTTTTGCCGAGGCTTCGGAATTATTCAACGCGTCGCGAATCGCGGCAGCCGCCATTCCGGCGCTGGTGCAGAGCCAGTTTCCATTCGGGTCGAGCGCATAGTGCCGCTGCACAATCCGGTTTTGTTTGAGGGCGGCGCTACGATATTTCGACATCTTGCCGAACACCCGACCCAGGTGATCTTCCATCGCCGAATTGGCGACCGGCAGACCGGGCAAAAAGGCCCCCAGCGCATTGATGTAGACCTGATTGACCACCGAAATGCGCCTCGACAAAAGGGACGTACTGAAAGGAAACCGAACAAACAAAAGCGAGCGGCAAATCAAGCCGAATCGCTTTGTCTTCAATCTATCATTCGACGTCTGCTTCGACGAACCGCACTAGACCTTGACGGAGATCGACAGCCCCTCCGGAAACAGCGCTTCCGGCTCGACCAATTTGCGCGCAATTCCCTGCTCGTAGGCATACTGGAAGAACAGCTTCAGCGTCGGATAGTTTTTGTCGATTCCGTAGGGGTGCAGATCGCGCCCGAAGCGATCACGCAACGAGCGGATGTAGTCGCCCAGCCATGGAACCGGATAGCGCGAGACCGCATTGTCGTCGAGCCGATCGAGGCTGCGGTTCTTGGCTTCCTCGAAGGCGAGAAACAGATTGCGCGCCGCCCAGGGATGACGGTCCAGCACGGACTTGCGTATGGCGATCACATGCATGATCGGATAGACGCCGGTCGTGTCGTAATAGTCTTCTTCCGCCCGGCGAAAATCCGGAAACAGCCGCACAACATCGGGATGCCCGGCGCGAAACACTTTCGGCTCGCGCGCGATCATCACGGCGTCGAGTTCTCCCGACGCCACCATCTCGCCAAGCGTGCGATCCGCAATGCGCTCCAGCCGCAGGCCTTTCGGCAATTCGAGATCGACCTTTTCCATCCGGCCCGCCTCATCTGTGCCGGCCTGAACCCAGTCAATGGACGTGAGCGGCACGCCCGCCACATGTTCGAGCCAGCCCCGCGTGTAGACAGCAGCCGTCTGCGCCCATTCGGGCACCCCGATGCGCTTGCCACGCAGATCAGCCGCAGTTTTGATGCCTTTGCGGCGGTTCACGTAGAAGGACGAGAAACGGAACATGCGTGACGGAAACACCGGCAGACCGATGATGTCAGAATTGTCCTCAGTCGCCAGCGCGGTGAACTTGGCGAAGGACATTTCGCTCACATCCCAGTCGCGCCGCGCAGCGAACCGGGCGAAGATTTCGTGAAAATCCATCGACAGCCAGATGGGATCGATCCCCTCCGCGACGATATCGCCACTGCGGAAATCGCGGAAATGATCGTAGTCGCTCGCAGCGATCGTCAGTTCCAGTTTCCGCATGGCGTTTCCCCTTTGACGATCCCTGATCGGGCCGCTTGCAAGCGCATTTATTTTAGGTCCATATCAGTCGGAATAATCGCCATGCAAGTCAGCAAGAAACCATCGGGAGTAGCCCTTGAGCACGAAGACGATCACAGCCGGGACAGTGGCGGACGCCTATCTGGAAATTCTGGCTGATCGTGGCGTCGACTATCTTTTCGCAAATGCAGGCACCGATTTCGCCCCGCTGATCGAGGCCTTCTCAAAGGCCGAAGCCTCGGGCGGAAAGTTCCCCCGTCCGGTCACGGTCCCGCACGAGAATGTCGCGGTCGCAATGGCGATTGGCTACTATCTCAAGACAGGCAAGCCGCAGCTCGTGATGGTGCATGTGAATGTTGGCACCGCCAACGCTATTTGCGGTCTGATGAACGCCTGGCGCGGCAACACTCCGGTTCTGTTCAGCGCCGGCCGCACGCCTTATAGCGAAACCGGCGGAGGCCTTGGCCAGCGCAGCGGCGAAATCCACTGGCCGCAGGAAATGCGCGATCAGGGCGCGATGCTGCGTGAATTCACCAAATGGGATTACGAACTGCCCAACCAGCATGTGCTGGAAACCAGCATCGACCGCGCCATCAACATTTCCATGTCGGAGCCCAAGGGGCCGATCTATCTGACCCTGCCGCGCGAAGTGCTGGCTGCCCCGCTGGAGAATTTCACCTACGCCTCGCCGACCCGCCATCGCACACCTTCGCCGCCCTTCCCGGATACGCGCGCGATCGATGAAGCTGCCGACATGATCGCCAGGGCCGAGAACCCGCTGATCATCACGGCCAGCACGGGCCGCGACGAAGACGATATGGCGAAACTGGGCCTGCTGGCGGATTGTTTCGCGATTCCGGTGGTGCAGCGCAAGCCACGCTATGTGTGCCTGTCGAGCGATCATCCCATGCATCTGGGCTATGAGCCCGACTCGCATCTGGCGGGCGCGGATCTGATCGTGGTGATCGATTGTGACGTGCCGTGGATTCCCTCGAAGAAATCCCCGAACCCGGACTGCAAGATCATTCACCTCGGCGCAGACCCGATCTTCTCCGCCTATCCGATCCGCGGCTTTACGTGCGATCTCGCAATAACGGGCGTGCTCGGCGCAACCCTACCGCAACTGACCGATGCGCTTATGGCGCGCCAGTCCGCCGTAAAAGACCGCATTGCGGCGCGCCGTACGCGCGTCGCCGAAAAGCGCAAGGCCTTGCACGAGAAATATGCTGTGGCGCTGGCGAAGTCGAAAGACGGAACGCCGATCAGCCCCGTCTGGATCACCCATTGCCTCGAACAGGTGCGCGGACAGAGCGGCATCCTCGTCAAGGAATCGCCCATCACACTTGAGCACATGCGCTTTACCAAGCCCGGCACCATGTTCTCGACCGCCGCCGCCGGCGGCCTCGGCTGGGGCCTTGGCACCGCGTTGGGCATCAAGGCGGCCGTGGGCGATGAACTCGTCATCTGCACTTGCGGCGACGGCGCCTACATGTTCGGTAACCCGATCCCTGCGCATTACGTATCACGCGCCGAAAACCTGCCGATGCTGACGGTCGTGTTCAACAACCAGATGTGGGGTGCAGTTAAGCGCAACACCCGCGAAGTCTATCCGTCGGGCTATGCGGCGAAGAGCAACCGCGAACCGCTGACCTATTTCGACGTCGAGATCGGTTTCGAGAAGGCGGTCGAAACAGTCGGTGGCTACGGCGAACGCGTGGCCGATCCCGATCAGGTGCCGAAAGCCATCGAGCGCGCCATGAAGGTCGTGACGGTTGAAAAGCGTCAGGCTTTGCTCAACATTATCTGCCGGGGACCGTAGTCGCCCAGCGCGGCCCGGAAGCCGGTTCAACACGCGACCAGCAAGCGATCAAAAAGGTCGCACGGTCGAAAAAGGGAGAGACGCCGTGCAGTCATCATTCGTGCGCGCCTGTTGGCTCGCAGCCTTGCCGCTGGCCATTGCGGCGCCGGCGAACGCCGACGCGGTGGCGGACTTCTATCGTGGCAAGCAGGTCTTTCTCATCCAAAGCGGCGGTGAGGGCGGCGGCTATTCCACCTATGCACAAACCTTCGCGCCCTTCCTGACCAAGCATATTCCCGGCAACCCGAAAATCATTGTGCAATCCATGCCGGGCGCAGGCGGCATCCGGATGATGCAGCACTTCGCTTCGGTCGCGCCGCGCGACGGAACCTATCTGGGCCTCGTGCAATCGGGCGCAGCATTCGCGCCGCTGCTCGGCGCTGCGAAGACATTCGACCCGCTGAAGATCAACTGGATCGGCGCCATGTCGCGTGTCGCCTCGGTCTGCGCCGCCTGGCACACGTCCGGCATTTCGACGTGGAACGACTTGTTGACGAAGGAATATATCGTGGGCTCAAGCGGCGCAGGTTCGCTGACTGAAACCCAACCCGCCCTCCTGAACAAACTCTACGGCACGAAAATCCGAATTGTTTCCGGCTATCAGGGCGCTCATGACATCTATCTCGCGATGGAGCGCGGCGAATTGCACGGACGTTGCGGCAGCGGCGCATCGTCGATTGAAATCTCGCGGCCTGGCTGGGTTCGGGACGGCAAAGTCAAAATCCCGATCCAGTTTTCGGTGGAGCGTACACGCGCGTTGCCGGACGTGCCGACCGCCTACGAACTGGCCAAGGACGACCGTGTCCGCACCGTGATGAAACTGGTTCTTGCGCCGGTCGAGATGAATCGCCCGATGCTCACCACGCCTGATGTGCCGAAAGAACGCCTCGAAGCATTGCGCGCCGCTTTCCATGCGGCCATCGAAGATCCGGAGTTTCTGGCTGCAGCGGAGAAGCAGCGCCTTGAAATCGAGGAAAACCCCGGCGCGGGCGTCGCGAAAATCATCGCTGACGCCTATGAGACACCGCCGGACATCCTCGCAATCGCCAAGGAAGCCATGAGTTTCGGCGCTAATTGAGGAAAACGGACGGAGCGGAACCCGACGGATCGACTCTGCCGACCGATGAAAGTTTTAAACCCGCATCGGCATCAGCACATAGAGCGCCGCAGCTCCGTCGCGATCCTGAATGACCGTCGGCGAGCCCGGATCGGCGAGCTTGAAGAGCGCCGTATCGCTGTCGAGCTGGTTGGTGATGTCGAGAAGGTAGCGGGCGTTGAAGCCGATATCGAGCGGACCGGAATCGTAATCGACCTCGATCTCTTCCGTCGCCGAACCCGAATCCGGGTTGGTGACCGAGAGCGTCAGCTTGCCTTCCACGAGCGCCATTTTCACCGCGCGTCCGCGCTCGGACGAGATCGTCGAGACACGATCCACGGCTTCGGCAAATTGCGCCCGCTCGACCGTCAACCGCTTGTCGTTTCCGCTCGGGATCACACGCGCATAGTCGGGGAATGTGCCGTCGATCAGCTTCGACGTCAGCACCACATCCCCGAAGGTAAACCGCGCCTTGGTGGTCGACATCTCGATGGTGATTTCGGCAGCCAGATCCTCGACGAGCTTCTGCACTTCGGCGACGCATTTACGCGGAATGATGACACCCGGCATGCCGGCTGCGCCTGCAGGCGCAGGCAGTTCGACGCGCGCCAGACGATGGCCGTCCGTGGCGACGGCGCGCAACATGGTGTGACCGTCGACATCCATCGTGTGCATGAAGATGCCGTTGAGATAATAGCGTGTCTCTTCGGTCGAAATCGCGAACTGCGTCTTGTCGATCAGCTTCTTGAGATCGCCCGCAGCCAGCACGAATTTATGGGTCAGGTCGCCGGCGTTGAGATCCGGAAAATCGCTTTCCGGCAACGACTGGAGATTGAACCGCGAGCGGCCCGAACGCAGCAGCAACTGCCCGCTGTCGCCGGCTGTTTCCAGCGACACCTGAGCGCCGTCCGGCAGCTTGCGGACAATGTCATAAAGCACATGGGCCGGCAGCGTGGTTGCGCCCTTCTGGCCGACGTCGGCTGCGACGCTTTCGGTGATTTCGAGGTCGAGATCGGTCGCCTTGAGCTGAAGGGAGCCGCCTTCGGCCCGCAGAAGCACGTTCGACAGGATCGGAATCGTATTCCGACGCTCGACGACGCGGTGGACGTGCCCCAGAGATTTGAGAAGCGCCGCCCTTTCGAGTGTGACTTTCATCGATCTGTCCGCCGGAATTCCAGAAACGTCGGGCCATGCCCGAGGGCCGTTAACTTTGGCGTGCGGCGGGCGTTGGCGCAAGCTCTGGATCGAGGATCGCTGTTCCGTACCGGATTATCCACAGGCGACCGGGGAACGCGCGCGAGCGCCCCCAATCCTTAACCGGCCCTTAATCCGCCCGGATTAACTTCCATCAGCCATCCAACGGCAGTATGAGCGGGCAAGCGGACCGGATGAGTAGCGGCGGGCGTGGCGGAAGACGCGAACCGACCCTGGAGAAACCCTCCCGGTCCGGCGATCTGCGCGCTGATCCCGGTGACCGCATCGGCGGACGCAAATCCTCCCGCAAGACCGGAAGCGACAGACGCATGCCCACCGGCAAACGGAAATCCGCCGGCAAGAGCCGTTCGTTGCTCGGCCATCTGGTTTACTGGTCCTTTGTGCTCGGCATCTGGGGCTTTATCGGCGTCGGCGGGCTTTTCGCCTATCACGCCACCCAATTGCCGCCCATCGACCAGCTCGCGGTGCCGAAACGCCCGCCCAACATCGCCATTCTGGCGTCCGACGGAACGTTGCTGGCCAACCGGGGCGACACCGGCGGCCCCGCCATCAGCCTGAAGGAATTACCGCCCTATCTGCCGGCGGCTTTCGTAGCGATCGAGGACCGGCGCTTCTATTCTCATATGGGCATCGACCCGATCGGCATCCTGCGCGCCGCCACCCGCAATCTGTCCGGCAAGGGCAATGTGCAGGGCGGATCGACGCTGACCCAGCAGCTGGCCAAGAACCTGTTCCTCAGTCAGGAGCGCACCTTCTCGCGCAAGATACAGGAAGCCATTCTGGCCATCTGGCTCGAACACAAGTTCACCAAGGACCAGATCCTCGAACTCTACCTGAATCGGGTCTATTTCGGCTCGGGCGCCTATGGGGTCGAGGCAGCAGCCCGCAAATATTTCGGCCACGGGGCAACCAAGGTCACCTTGCAGGAATCCGCCATTCTGGCCGGTCTGATGAAGGCCCCCACCAAGCTCGCCCCCAACCGTAACCCGGAAGCCGCCGCCGAGCGCGCCCAGCAGGTCATCGCGGCCATGTCACAGGAAGGCCTGATCACCGAGGCCATGGCGAAACTCGCGCAGGCGAGGCCCGCCGAGGCCATTCACAACGGCGGCGCAGGCTCGATCAACTATGTCGCCGACTATGTGATGGACGTGCTCGACGATACGGTCGGGGCCATCGATCAGGACATCGTGGTCAGCACCACCATCGAGGTCGCCCTGCAGGACGCCGCCGAAAAAGCGCTTACCGAGGAACTCGACAAGCAGGGTCGCAAATTCGACGTGTCGCAAGGCGCGCTTGTGGCGCTGTCCACGACCGGACAGGTGCGGGCTCTGGTAGGAGGCCGTTCCTATGCGGACAGCCAGTTCAATCGCGCCGTCGCCGCGAAACGCCAGCCGGGCTCCGCCTTCAAACCCTTCGTCTATCTGAGCGCGCTCGAAAAGGGCCTGACGCCGGACACGATCCGCGAGGACGCACCGATCAATGTGCGCGGCTGGCAGCCGGAAAATTCATCGCGGCAATATTTTGGTCAGGTGACGCTGACGCGCGCGCTGGCCTTGTCGCTCAACACTGTCGCGGTGCGCCTCGGCATCGAGGTCGGCGCCAAGAACGTCGCCGCCACCGCGCACCGGCTCGGCATCGCCTCCGATTTGCAGACCAATGCCACCATCGCGCTGGGCACGTCGGAAGTAACGCCGCTCGAACTGACTTCAGCCTATGTGCCGTTTTCCAACGGCGGCATTCATGCCCAGCCGCATATCATCACGCGGGTGAAGACCTCTGGTGGCAAGCTGCTCTATCAGCGCAAGGGCACCGGCTTCGGGCGCATCATCGAGCCGCAATATGTGGCGATGATGAACGCCATGATGCAGGAAACGCTGCTCACCGGCACCGCCCGCAAGGCCGAACTCAAGGGCTGGCAGGCCGCCGGCAAGACCGGCACCAGTCAGGATTACCGCGACGCCTGGTTCGTCGGCTATACGAGCCATCTGGTGGCAGGCGTCTGGCTCGGCAACGACGACGCCTCGCCCACCAAGCGTACCTCGGGCGGCAATCTGCCGGTCGACATCTGGAGCCGCTTCATGCGCGAGGCGCATCGCAGCGTGCCGCCGCTGGCGCTGCCGACAGGCCCTTGGCGTGACCGCGATCCGGCACAGGTTCCCCCGGTCGCCATGGGCGGGCCTAATGGCGGGCCGCTCGACCTTCTGCCGCCCTCGCGCGGCAACGATCTGATGCAGTCTGTCACGCTCCCCGCGTCGCGCCCGACGCCGCCCGCGACGGTCGGCGCACCGATACAGATCAATCAACCGGTGACGCCCTCTACGCGCCCGCCGGCGCAGACTGCCCCTCAGCCGCGCCCTGCCAGAACATCCCGCGAGGCGGACAATTCCCTGCTGCCGCCAGCAACGGTGGGGTCGGGCGCGTCGCGCGGCACAGGCGAGAAGAATTTCCTCGACAAGCTTTTCGGCGGCTGAGACCGAAAGCAAAAACGCCCGGCACTGCCGCCGGGCGTTTCAAAATGAATGGCCGCCTTATCTGGAAAGATCAGTGCAGGCTGACAGTCTGCAATTCGTTTTCCCAAGCGTTGGCGATGGCGGCGTCGCGCGAGTCGCTGAGCATGATCGGGCTGCCGTCAGCGCCCAGTAGCGCGAACAGTTTCAGTCCCGGCTCGATGGCCGGCACCTGCGGAAACAGCCGCGCCACATCCTCGGACGCAATCTGCTTCACATAGGCCACGGATCCGTCGCCCAGATGCGCGAATTGTTCCGGCGTGAACGGGGTATTGCTGGTCTTGTCCGATCCGATCATCATTCCACTCCATACAAAGCGGTCCCGATGGGCCCCGCATTCGGTACCATTGTTTGGTTGCCCGGTCCGGGCGAACTCAACGACGGCCCGAAATCTCGATCTTTCTGACGATTCTATCAGGCTCGGGTCTGGCGAGATCAACGGACAGAAGTCCATTGGTCAGGTCAGCGCCCAGCACCTGCATGCCTTCGGCGAGCAGGAAGGCTCGCTGGAACTGCCGCGCCGCGATTCCGCGATGCAGATAGACGCGTTCCTTGTCGTCCTGCTGCCGACCGCGAATGAGCAACTGACGCTCTTCCAGCGTGATTTCGAGCTGGTCCTGCGTGAACCCCGCCACCGCAAGCGTGATACGCAACCGCTCCGGGAGCGTTTCGGTGCGGGCGAGGCGTTCGATATTGTACGGAGGATAGCCGTCCGACGGCGCACGCGACACACGGTCCAGAGCCCGTTCGATGTCGTCGAAGCCTAGAAGAAATGGCGAATTCAAAGCCGGTATGCGCGTCATCACGAAGCCCCTCAGGCACTTCTGCCGCCGGACCCCTGTTGGCGATCCGGCAACCTGAGGAAGATATGGGCGAGCCTGACGGAGGTTCAAGACCCCACCCGGCCTTAGCCGGAGCGTGGCCTCATACTATTTACCTATGACGATCTGACGCGATGAAAAGAAACCGGCTGCCCGCGGCGCACCGGCCGCGCTACATAAGGAGATGGCCGTATGGCCGGATGCATTCAGGTTTATTAGCTGCCGGGAACCTGGCGGCGACCCAATGTTTCGAATTTCTGGAGGACGCCCATGATTGACCGCCGATCCCTCATGCTCGGCGCTGCCGCCTTCGGCGCAGCACCCATGCTGATGTCTGGTACTGCCGAAGCGCAGGCCATCGACATGCTGAAGATTTTCTGCCCCGCCGCGCCGGGCGGCGGCTGGGATCAGACCAGCCGCACCATCGAGCAGGTTCTGCGCACCACCAATCTGGTCAAGGGCGTTCAGGTCACCAACGTTCCGGGCGCCGGCGGCGCAGTCGGCCTGCCGCAGTTTCTGAACAACTGGAAGGGCCAGGGCAATTCGCTGATGGTCGCCGGCATGGTGATGGTCGGCTCTCTGCTGGCCAACAAGAGCCCGTTGCGCATCTCGCAGACCATCCCGGTTGCGGGCCTGACCGGCGAGTTCGAGGCCATCGTGGTTCCGGCGGAATCGAAGTTCAAGACCCTCAAGGATTTCGCCGACGCCCTGAAGGCCGATCCGTCCAAGGTCCCCGTTGCGGGCGGCTCCGCCGGCGGCACCGACCACATCCTGCTTGGCATGATCGCCAAGGAACTCGGCGTATCGCCTGCCAAGGCCTCCTATGTGGCTTTTGCGGGCGGTGGGCCAGCTCTGGCGGCGCTGCTTGGCAACCAGGTTGCGGCTGGTATTTCCGGCTACGGCGAATTCAGTGAGCAGGTGAAGGCCGGCAAGCTGCGCGTCCTCGCCATCTCGGCCGACAAGCGTCAGGACGGCATTGACGCCCCGACCATGAAGGAAGCCGGCATCAATCTCGAACTGTTCAACTGGCGCGGCGTCTTCGCCCCTCCGGGAGTCAGCGCTGCCGACCTCGCCGCCATGACGGACCTGATGAAGAAGATGACCGCCTCGAAGGAATGGTCCGACGCCTGCAAGCAGCGCGACTGGACCCAGACCACCATGTTCGGCGACGACTACAAGAAGTTCGTCGACAACGAGAACACCCGTATCGAGGCAATCCTCAAAGACCTCGGCCTCGCCTAGCATGAGTACGGAATCTCCGTCATCCGGGCACACGGGCGTCGCGCGCGGAGAATTGTTCTTCGCGCTCGGCTCGCTCGCGTTGGCCATCGTCGTTCTCTGGCAGACGATGGAGATTCCTGTTTCTCCGCTTTACGCGAAAGTCGGCCCCACCGTGGTGCCGATGATCACCAGCGTCGGACTGCTGCTGCTGTCCGGCGCTCTACTCTATTCGGCCTGTCGCGGAGGCTGGCAGCCCGAGGACGAACGCACCACGAAACCTGACGGCGTTGCGCTGCTCTGGGTTCTGGCTGGTCTGGTTCTGAACATTCTGACCATCGGCCCTCTGGGCTTCACCATTGCGTCGATCCTGCTGTTCACATGCGTGGCGCGCGCATTCGGCTCCCGCAACATGATGCGCGACGCCGCCATCGGGGCGGTTTTCGCGCTCGTGGCCTATCTGGGCTTCGCCAAGGCGCTGAACATCAATATCGGAGCCGGCCTCGTCGAAAACACGATCGAGTCAGTGTTCTTTGCAAAGACGGGACGCTGACCCATGGAAGGTTTTCACAGTCTCCTGAATGGCTTTGCGATTGCGCTGACGCCCATCAACCTTATGTGGTGTCTGGTCGGAACGACGCTCGGAACCGCCATCGGGGTTCTTCCCGGCCTTGGCCCGGCGCTGACCATCGCCCTCTTGCTGCCGATCACCTTCAAGGTTGAGCCGACAGCTGCCTTCATCCTGTTCGCCGGCATCTACTACGGCGCGATGTATGGCGGCTCGACGACCTCAATCCTCCTCAACACGCCGGGCGAAAGCGCCTCCATCGTCACCTCGATGGAAGGCAATAAAATGGCCCGCAACGGCCGCGCCGGCGCAGCGCTGGCGACTGCCGCCATCGGGTCATTCGTGGCCGGCACCCTCGGCACGCTGGGACTGGCCTTTCTGGCCCCCATCGTGGTGGATTGGGCACTCAAATTCGGCCCCGCCGACTATTTCTCGCTGATGCTGCTGGCCTTCGTCACCGTCTCGGCGGTACTCGGCTCGTCGGCCATTCGCGGCCTTGCGGCGCTGTTCTTCGGCATCTGGCTCGGCCTCATCGGCATCGACCTCCAGACCGGACAGGCGCGCTTCACCTTCGGACTGCAGGAATTGCTCGACGGCATCAACGTCATCGTTGTGGCGGTCGGCCTTTTCGCGGTCGGCGAGACGTTCTACATGGCGTCGCGCGCCCATACGGGCGAGGACGAGATCACGCCCCTCAAGGGGTCGCTGATGATGACCAAGACCGAGTGGAAACGCTCCATCGGTCCCTGGTTGCGCGGCACATTGTTCGGCTTCCCGATTGGGGCCATGCCGGCCGGCGGCGCAGAAATTCCGACTTTTCTGAGCTACTATACCGAGCGAAAGCTCTCGAAATATCCGGAAGAATTCGGCACCGTCGGAGCCATCGAGGGCGTAGCCGGACCGGAAGCTGCCAACAACGCATCTGCCGCCGGCGTGCTGGTGCCGATGCTCACCCTCGGCCTGCCGACATCCGCCACTTCGGCGATCATGCTTTCGGCCTTCCAGAGCTACGGCATCAATCCCGGCCCGCTGTTGCTGACCTCGCAAGCCAATCTTGTGTGGGGGCTCATTGCATCCCTGTTCATCGGCAATGTCATGCTGCTGGTGCTCAACCTGCCGCTGATCGGGCTGTGGGTGAAGATGCTGAAAATTCCTGCGCCGCAGCTCTATGCGGGCATTCTGGTCTTCGCCACCATCGGCACCTACGGCATCACGCAATCGCCCATTGATCTCGTAATGCTCTATCTCATCGGCGGCGTCGGCTATTTCATGCGCCGCTACGACTTCCCCACCGCGCCGGTCATCATCGGCATGATCCTGGGGCCGCTGGCGGAACAGAATTTCCGCCAGGCGATGACGATTTCAGCCGGCGACTGGACTGTGTTCTTCACACGCCCCCTGTCGCTGACGATCCTCATCCTCGCCGCTCTAGCTCTAATGGGTCCGAAACTCTACAGCCTCGCCACCCGCAAGACTGCCTGAGGTTCCTCAACGTCGATCAGCAGGGTTTGGCCCATTCATGGGCCAGATCCACCAGTTCGGGGCGTAGCGGGCCCGAGAACGAATAGTCGAAGATCACGAAATAGGCCCGGCCCTCGTGGCTGATATGGCGCCAGCCGATCTTGTGGTGGGTCAACATTCCAATCCGCCGCGCCAGAAATTCCACATCGTTGATGGTCAGCATGTGGAACGCCTTGTCGGTGATCGCGGCGCGCAGATCGACATCGAAACACGCGATGCCGTGCCGGTTCTCGAAATGCACCGGCGAAATGTCCACATTTTCGGTCGGATGCCAGTTCGAGTGCATCACGATCTGCCAGATCTTGTGAGCAAGCCCGATGGCCCGCTTCTCGTCGTCAGTCGACAGATGACCCGGCGCATTCACCACGGTCCATTTCAGCATGATCTTCCATCCCTCATCGCCAAACACTTGCGCGAACATGACGAATCTAGCCAGTCGCGGGGAAGACGCTTTGCGTTGAAACAATAAGTTTCGCGCATTTGTCCGGAACAGTTTACCGACAGTTTCGGGTGAACTATGCAAACCGTTACAATCCTCACACGGGAGACCTGCATGGCGAAAATCGTTCTCGGTCTGGCGACTTCGCACAGCCCCAACGTCTCCACCGCGCCGGACCTCTGGCGGCTTCACGCCGACCGCGACCGCCGAAATCCCAATCTGGATTTCGCCGCTCTTGTGAAAGCCGCGCCGGCGGGGCTAGAGGCGCAACTCACGCCTGATGTGTTCCAACGCAAGCACGACGAATGTCAGCAGGCCATCGAGGCTCTGGGCAAGGCGCTGCGGGAAAGCGAGGCGGACGCGGTGATCGTCATCGGCGACGACCAGCGCGAATTGTTTCTCGACGAGTGCTCCCCGGCCTTCTGCGTCTATACCGGCAAGGAACTGGTCGATATTCCGCCCGCGCCCGAAACCGTGGACCCATCCCACAAGCCGGCGCTCTGGTCGCGCCACGCCGAACATCTGGAACATTACCTCACAGACCCGGCACTGGCGCTACATCTGACGCGCTCCCTGTGCGGGCAGAATTTCGATGTGGCGGTGGCCGCGAAACAGTTCGAAGGCCGTAGCCTCGGCCACGCCTTCACCTTCGCGCGTCTGAGACTGATGAAGGAAACGCCGATGCCGATCGTGCCGATCTTCATCAACACCTATTATCCGCCCAACCAGCCGGGCCCGGGCCGCTGCTTCGAATTCGGCCGCGCGCTGCGCCACGGCATCAACACGTGGAAGCCTGACGCCAGGGTGGCGGTCATCGCGTCCGGAGGCCTAAGCCATTTCATCATCGACGAACAACTCGATCAGCAGGTCATCGACGGCATCCTGCAGCACCGCCCCGATCTGCTGTTCGGTCTGCCGGCGGACAAACTCAACAGCGGCAATTCCGAAATCCGCAACTGGGTCGCGGCGGCTGGCGTGATGGAAGACATGCTGCCGACGCTGCTGACCTACGTGCCAGCCTATCGCTCCGAGGCCGGCACCGGCTGCGGCATGGCATTCGCGCGCTGGGATCCGGCTTGAGCCATTTCCTGCACGCTTCTTGCTCCATGGTTCCACAAGCTGGCGGACTGTCCGCCTCTGGCACATTTGCGCGTCATTGCGATCGCCCGATCGCGACCGCTTGCGCAAGCTGTGCCGAAAAATTGCGAGTGGCCGATGAACTGGAACGAATTGCTCTGCTGCCCCCGTTGCCACAGCGCCCTTGAAGCTAATCAATCCGGCGAGCTTCGGTGCATTTCGGACGAGTGTGCGCTCGCGAGCAGCCCATTCCTGTCAGCCAGCGGCCAGCCGGTGCTGATTGATTTCGACGCCAGCATCTTCTACCCCGACGCCTATCTGGACGGGCGCGGCTCCAGCCCGCCGCGCGACGACACCGGTCGCGGCTTCGCCTCAACCATGAGGGCCATCATCTGGGGCGGCAAGAATCGCATTGCGCCACGCATAGCGGAAGATCTGGCCGCGCGCTTGAAAGGCCGGCGACCCCGCGCCAAACTGCTCGTCATCGGCGGCGGCGCAGTCGGAGCAGGCGTCGAAAAGCTCTACGACGGCTCTATCGACGTCACCGGCATGGATGTCTACGCCTCGCCCCATACACGTTTCGTGGGAGACGCGCATGCGATTCCGCTGCGCGACGAAAGCGTCGATGCTGTGTGGATTCAGGCCGTGCTCGAACATGTGCTCGAACCCGCAATGGTCGCGGAGGAAATCCATCGCGTCCTGAAGCCCGGCGGATTCATATACGCCGACACGCCCTTCCTGCAGCAGGTGCATGAGGGCGCTTTCGATTTCACGCGCTTTACTTTAAGCGGCCATCGCTGGCTGTTCCGCGATTTCGAGGAGATCGAAACCGGTGCGGTTGGTGGCGCCGGCACAGCGCTCGGCCAGACGATCCGCTACACGTTCCGGGCGCTGGGCCTCGGCGACAAGATCGCCACCACCCTGACCCTGCCGTTCTTCTGGTTGCGTTTTCTCGATCCGCTCATGACCCGCCGTCCGAATGCGGACGCTGCGGCTGGCGTATTTTTCTTCGGCCAGAAGACCGGGCGCGGCATCGGCCCGAAAGACATGATCGACTATTACGAAGCCCAAACGAGAGAACCCGCGCGGTTGCGCCTGCGCTCGCGTCGCCCCGTCCCTATGGGCGCGCCGATGCCGGTTCATCCGCGCGTCAACGAAACCTGATCTGCGGGCTTGCCGAGCCCGAGGCTCTGGCGCGCCTCGTCGGCGCTCTCGAAAATCTGCGGCGGGAGCGCGCGCCTGCTTAGCGCCTCGCCGAGTTTTACACGCAGGAATCCGTTAGTGGTGTAGCGGGTGACACCTACATAAAACGCGTCCACGAGGCTGCGCACCATCGCTGAATAGTCATCAAGCAATTCGGGAACAATGCTGAAATCATCGTAATTGACGATGGCGTGAACCCGATGTCCGACAGGCCCCAGACTGGCGCGCACCTTGGCGTCGATCATCGCAATATCGGCCTGCGTGCGCACAGCCAGCCGCTCGAAGTTGATAAAGAACAGGTTCTGTTTTTCGTCGTACACGAAGCGTTCGTTGAACGGCACACGTAGCAGATCGTCGCGTAGTCCCATCGGACCCGGCCTGAAAATGCGCGCATCCATCAGGACCGGCGCACCCCTGATCACAGGCCTGAAATCCATCTGGCCCAGAATATCGCGTTCGATGTCGACACCCGGCGCAATCTCGGTCAGTTCAAGGCCATCAGGCGTCAGGCAAAACACGCAACGCTCGGTGATGAACATCACGGGCTGCTTCCGTCGCAGCGCATAGTCGCCGCTGAACGTGACCTGCTGCACATGATCGAGAAATTTGGCGGTGTCGCCTTCCTGCAGAATGTTCAGCTTGCCGTCAGCGACTTCGACCACAAGGCCCGAGGCCGTGAAGGTGCCGACAAACACAACCTTCTTGGCGTTCTGGCTGATATTGATGAAGCCACCCGCGCCCGTCACCTTGCGGCCGAACTTGCTAACGTTGAGATTGCCGTGGCGATCCGCCTGCGCCAGACCCAGAAAGGCGAGATCGAGCCCGCCACCATCGTAGAAATCGAACTGGTACGGCTGATCAATCACCGCCTGCGTGTTTGTCGCTGCGCCGAAATTCAGGCCCGACGCCGGAATGCCGCCTATCACGCCCGCCTCTGCGGTGAGGGTGATGAGATCGATCACCTTCTCTTCATTAGCCACATCGCCGATCCCCTCCGGCATGCCGATGCCGAGATTGACGACGCTGTTGGGCGCGAGCTCGAACGCCGCGCGCCGCGCAATGATCTTGCGCTCGCTCATTTCCAGCGGCGGCAGCGAACCGGTGCGCACCTTGATCTCGCCCGAAAAAGCCGGGTTATAGGCGCTCACGAACGTCTGCCAGTGATTTTCCGGCTGCGCCACAACCACACAATCGACCATGATTCCGGGCACTTTTACCTGACGCGGATTGAGACTGCCGCTTTCGGCCACACGCTCCACCTGCGCGATCACGATGCCGCCGGAATTGCGCACGGCCATCGCGATGGACAGAACCTCAAGCGTCAGCGCCTCCTTTTCCATCGTGATATTGCCTTCCGGATCACCGGTAGTGCCCCGAATGATCCCGACATGAATTGGAAACGTCCGATACATCAGGCATTCGTCGCCGCCGATCGTGACGAGTTCGACAATATCTTCGGTAGTGCGCGCATTGATCTTGCCGCCACCGTTGCGGGGATCGACAAACGTGCAAA
Organism: Beijerinckiaceae bacterium; assembly: GCA_947478455.1. Lineage (GTDB taxonomy): Bacteria > Pseudomonadota > Alphaproteobacteria > Rhizobiales > Beijerinckiaceae > Terripilifer. The sequence continues at coordinate 54,576 of CANJWR010000006.1, forward strand.
GCCCAACCTTCGTCAGATGCGCTGGACGATGCGCGGCGATGTCGCGAAAAAGATGCGAGATCACGCCCTGCGGAAGATTGTAGGCCTCGATCCTGTTGTCGATGGCGAGTTCCTGCAGTTTCGGCACAAGCCCCCAATGACCGCCGATGACGCGCTTCAGCAATCCTTCATGGGCGAGCAGATTGAGGCCGCGCGATTTTCCGTCGCCCTGTCCGGCCGCATAGACGAGCGTCAGGTCTCTCGGCTTTCCCATCGGAAAATGCGCGCCGTCATCCTGCTCCAGCCAGGCCTGTTCGAGCGCAATAGCGATCTCTTCTGCGAAACCGATGCCCACGAAGCCGCCGGTCGCAATGGTGTCGCCGGGGCGGATCAGCCGAACGGCCTCGGCGGCCGTGACGACCTTGCCCTTTTCGGAGAACCGTAGATACGGCAGCACCGGATGCTGGGCCATGAATGTCTCCGTCCCGTTCGGCGGATGCAGTCGCATCCGCCCATGATGTCGTATTCCGCCGCATGCTTGCGAGCCAGAAAGTTCAATGCAGATCGCGCTCCATGCTCACCGCGATTTTGCGCCGGCGCGGCATAAACACAATCCAGAGGATCAGGTTCAGACAGGCCGACACAGCAAAGGCCGCACGCAATCCGAAATGGGTGGATGCCAATCCGATCAGCAGTGAACCCAATGCAGGCGCGCCGCGAAAGATCATGATGTAGAGGCTCATCACCCGTCCGCGCATGTCGTCGCCCACGGCATTCTGCACCAGCGCCTGCACACTGGTCGACATGGTATTCAGCGAAAAGCCCATCAGGACCGCGAACGGGATGCCGATATAGATCCATTCAGTCGAGACAAGCCCGAACGTCCCGATCGACAAAAGCAAAGCTCCGTTCACCACCACATTGGTCAGGCCCGAAATGCGTCCGCGAAACGCAATCCATCCCGCCGAGATCATCGCCCCGATGCCCAGGCTCGAGGTGAGCCACGCAAGCCCCACCGGACCCGCGTGAAACACCGATCCGGCAATGCCGGGCATCATGTCCTGAATGGGTCGCGTAAAGCAGGAGGCTACAGTCAGCATGAGAAAAATCGGACCGATTCCGCCGTGATTGCGCACAAAGGAGAACGATTCCTTCACGTCGTTGAACATGTTCTTCGGCTTGCGCGCCTCGCCCTCGGGTGGTCGCAATTTCACAAAGAACAGCGCCAGTTGAAGCCAGGCGCTCCCGAAAGCGTTGACCAGCAATGTGGAGCCGACGCCGAAGACCGGAATGATCATGGCCGCGATCGCTGGCCCCAGAAAGCGCGAACCATGAAAAAAGGCCGAGTCGAGCGCAATGCCGCTGGCAAGATCGGCGCGCGGCAAGGTTCGCGGCATGACTGACAGGCGCGCGGCCGACATGAACGGATAGACGATGCCGTAAAAGACCGTCAGAGCCAGCAAAACTTCGATTCGCAACAAGTCGGCGAAATAGAAGGCCGGCAAGGCGGCTCCATGCAGCAGAATGCAGACCTGCGTGAGGCGGAACTGTTTCAGCACCTCCCACCGATCCGCCAGTGCGCCCGCAATCGGTGCGAGCAGCAGGAGCGGCGCAAGATCTGCGGCGGTCACGATGCCAAGCCAAAGCGGCGAATGGGTCATGTCCCACGCCAGCCAGCCTATGCCGACCCTTTGCATCCAGAATGTGATGTAGTTGGGAATACATCCGCCCATGAAGATCGCGTAGTTGCGATGGGTCCAGACACGCAGGACCGGCGGCAACGTACGGGATTTCAACATCTAGGCCGGCCTTCCGGGTGGATTGCTGGACCAGTCCGGTCTTTGGCTTGGCCGGGCGGGCGTTTGCCCTTCTTAGGTGAATCGTCGGCAAAACTGCAAGCCAGCCGCAGCGGGGTGCAACGCGCTACACGATGTTCGCCGGGATTCCCGAACCGAGGCTTCCGTCGCCCGGCGCAGCCGACGCGCGAATAATGTTAATACGGCTTTTGCCAAACGCGCGACTGTGCTTAAATCCCGTGAAGCGGGACCTTTGAAAAACAAGCTTGCCAAGCTGGCGAAAGTGGTGTGATTACGCCGGCGAATTTAATCCAGTCTGAAAGGCTGGCGACAGGGTAGTAGGGACGCAATGGGTCGAAAGGGCCAGCACAGCGGAATTGCGTCGCGCATCAGCTATTTGCTGGTGCTGCTCGCGTCGCTGATGGCGTTCGGCGTCGAACCCGGCAATGCGGCTGACAGGCTGTCGTCGTCCATTTCCATCTCTGTGGATTGCGACGAGGATCAGGGCTCTGGCCCGGACGACAACGATTTTACCCTTGTTGAAGCGACCGAGACCCGCTCGCTCGGCACGTGTCGCTATATCAATTCGCACGTCGTCAATGACCGTGCGGTACCGACGCAGTCGTCGTACCATTTCCTCGTAAGAGGCCCGCCGTCGCAGCTCGGCTGATCGACTGACGGGGCGCTCGAATCAGCCCCGCCTCGACACGCCAACTCAATTTCCTGCGGCGCACCAAGCGAAATACGCAAGTCAAGAACTGTTGACGGCTTCATTGCATCCGCATGACGCCGCCGGCCATGCGGCGTCGCAGAAATCGCAATCCATCCAGAGACAGGAACGACGCCCGGAAATCCGCTCGGATCGAGCGGAGATTCGCGGCCAGGGAACCCAAAGGGAATTCAATATGGCAGCCGACTGGTTGAACGCATTGGGAGGAGGATTGTTCATCATCCTCGAACCCCATCGACTGGCGCTATTGTGGGGCGGTGTGCTCTGCGGTCTCGCGCTTGGAATTTTGCCCGGCATTGGCGGCGTTGCAGGCACAGCCCTGCTTCTTCCGTTCACCTACAGCATGGACCCGGCCGCCGCGATGGCGCTGCTGCTCGGCCTTGCGGCCACCACTACGCACGGCGATCCGATTTCGGCGATCGTGCTCGGCGCGCCAGGCCATGCGGCCTCGGCGGCAACCGCGCTCGACGGTTATCCGATGACGAAACGAGGCGAGGGCGCTCGAGCGCTCGGGGCGGCCTACATGTCGGCCCTGATGGGCGGCCTGTTCGGCGCTGTCCTGATGGCCGTCGCCCTGCCA
>CANJWR010000007.1 GCA_947478455.1 Beijerinckiaceae bacterium
CGATTGAAAGGCGAAAATCAATTGCCGAAAGTCATCAACGGTGTAAAGTTTAGAGACGGAATCGAAGTCGCGCCAGAGATCAAATTCGCCGCTTGATTCACGCCGTCACCTAAATTCAACCATAGCTCGGCTTCGATGAACCACAGCGCCTTGTCGAGCGCACGCGAATAGCCGGTCAGAATGTCTGCGCTGTCGGCGTCGCCTGCTTCATCGACCGTATCGATCGCAGCGCGAACTTCATTTGCTACCTTGCCATAACGCTCCGCGAGCGCTGAGAGATGATCGTCGATCTTCACAAGGTCGAGCGGATAGGGCTTGAGCGTTGTGGCGTCTGCAACAGTCTGCGTGGTGCCGCGCGCAACGCCGCCAAGCTGCACGACGCGTTCAGCAATCGTGTCGGAGTTCGTGTCGATCTCGGTGCGGAACTGGTCCAGCATTTCGTGAACCGCGATGAACCGCTTGCCACGCAAATTCCAGTGCGCCTACTTGGTCGCCAGCGCCAGATCAATGGAGTCAGCCAGCCGCGCATTCAAAACTTCAATCACAGCTGTCTTTGCATTCGACGGGAGATCATTGCGGGTTTTATGCAGTTTCACGCGGCCCTCCTTCAGGTACCAAACACAGCGGCGACGCCCGATAACAGGGCAGGTCTCCGCAATAGCTCGAATTTAAATTTAGGATGGTCGCCGACCAATTCAAGACCGGCGCATAATGTCACGCGATAATAGCCATATCTTGATGGGATCGGGTTCTACCAAAAGGGCTTTAGCCAGACCGCTTCTGTTTCTGGTCCGGCGCAAATAGCAGGGTCTTGACCGTAACCGGAACCATATTCGATGGAACGCGCATGCGGCCGATATCGACAAAGTCGAAATCGCGCAGGACGATTCCATCGATCACCAGCACCTCGCTCTCGACGCCCAGTTCCTGACGCAGGATTGCGCCGAGTGTCAGGGCCGCATCGCCTTCAATCAAAATGTAGAGCGGCAGTTTTTCGGAAATGCGATCCGCCAGCCCCTCCGCAATGCCTTCCGCGAAAGCCCGCAACCGCACATGGCTTTGCTCGCCGCGCCAGCGAAACGCATAGGCGACTTCGCTGGCGGCTTCTGACTTGTCGAACGCCGCGCGGTGTCGACGAATTGCGACGGCAAGGTGATGCGGATCAATCGAGCCGGAAAAATCGAACGGCGGATGCAGCACTTGCAGATTGCGGCGTGGCAGCAGATCTGCATGGGACGTGATGGTCGACGTCTGGCCGCTCATCTGCATGGAATATTCCGATGCGCCCAGCACAGTCGCCCGAATGCATTCCTGCGCGGGCAGCAAGGGCCAGCAGATCGCGCCGCTATCGAAACGCTGACGCAAAGCACGCCCCAGCGGCAATCCCAGATCGCCAAAGGTGCGGCTCTCGCGATCGTAGATGAATTCCGCCACGCCTCCTGACGCCAGCACGCCGTCGATCTGGCCAAAGTCTTCAATGGTCTCGGTCAGAAACAGAGACCTGATTTCGTCGCCTGTCGGTCGCATGCGCAGCGCCGCGACAAGCGCATCCGCCATCCCGTTCGCCACATGGTCCAATTGATCAGCATTAAGCTGATCGCCGATCTTCCAGTCGAAGCCGGTGCGCGCCGCATGCAGCTTGCCGGCATCGTCCATACGGACGATGCGTCCCTCATCGTCAATCGCAATGCATCGCCCGCCGATGGCCAGCGCGGCGACAGCCTCCACACGCCCGTCGTTGCAGATCGCCAGTTTGGTGGTGCCACCGCCGATGTCGATACTAAGAATGCGCGCCTGCCTTTCGCGCGACAGACGCACCGCGCCAGATCCCTGTGCGGCCAGCATGGCTTCCATATGGTGGCCGGCCGCAGCGCAGACGAGTTCGCCGGATTCTTCCGACAAGGCATCCACGATCAACCGCGCATTGTCACGTTTCGCGGCTTCGCCGGTGAGAATGATCGCGCCTGTCTCGATATCGTCGGGCGTTACGCCGGAAGCATTGTAGGCTTCATCCAGAATGTCGCGAAGCGCCTCGATGTCGATTGTATTGTCGGGCCTGAACGGTGTCAGCGCCACTGGCGAGAGATAAAGTGTTTCGCGTTCGCGGGCGAGACGACGCAGGGATTGCGGCTCGCCTGAACCGCGCATCAGCAGCCGCGAAAACGCCACCTGCGTACCGGACGATCCAATATCAAGGCCGATGCTGACGAATGGCACGGATTCGAGCGCCCGCGAATCCGTCGGCAAAACATCGTGCCCGGACTCATCGTGTTCGTGATCGGCCTCCTCGCCATGAACATGGCTCGCGTCGAACCCGAACATATGGTCATCGAGCGAGTGCGATTTTTTCGGTGGGTCGGCGGAATTGGCCATCGAGAACCGCGCGTTCTGGCAATGGAAACGTCATCGCCTGCCTTGTGCCGGCGATCCACGCCCGGACACAGTCATTCCAAAAAGATCAGGCGCGGAGCCCTTCCGGACAATCCGCGCCTGGCGTTCCGGCGTGAATGCCCGCGGCTGGCGCGGGCACAACGGTCGCTTCCTATTTCGGCTTGATCTCGCCGCGCAGATATTGGCGCACGAGGTCATCCGTCAGCTTCACATAGGGATCGAACTCGGGCGCGTCCTCGAACTGCTCAAGCGTGTTCAAACCCATCTGGCGGAAGATGCGGGCGGTCGACGAAATCAGACGCGCGGGCCGCGACGGATCAGAATTAAAGTGCTGATGCACGGTATTCGGCGGAATGTAGATGTAGTCGCCGGCTTCCCACTCGAACCGCTGCACTTCATCGTTGATCTTCCACTCGAACTGGTCGCCGATCTCGCAATCGCTGTCCTGATGCAGATCGTAACCCTTGCCTTCGAGCACATAGACGCATTCTTCCGCCAGATGGCGGTGTTTGCCCGAGCGGCTGCCCGGCGGCAGCAACTGCATGTAGGCGTCCACGGTCTCGATGCGCGTGCCCATCTTCTCGTTCATCAGATGCTTGAGAATGCCCTGACGGGACATTTCCCACGGCATCTCGTGCGGACGGACGACCTTCTTGCGGCGCGCGTTGCGCGAAGGCGCGTCCTGCGCCTCGTCGAGAAGGCTTTGATAAAGACGCTCGTTGGCGCCGCCCTTCAGCCAGCTTTCCGATTCACCCCAAGCCATCAGTAACCGCCTTTCGGATGGTTGTAGTCCACCTCGATTTCACGCGCCGAGAAGCCTTCCGCTTCCGGCGTCACTTCCAGAGGACGTTCCTTCACCTGCTTCTGGAACAACATGTTGAGGAAAAGGTACATGGGCTTTGTCTTGATGACGAGCGCACGCGCCGGCTTGTCCTTGGACGCATTGAAATGCTGGTGAACGCAATTGTTGTGCACGATGGCGATGTCGCCGGCTTCCCAGTCGTAACGAACGCCGTCATGAATCTCGTAGCCCTTGCCGTCGAGAATGTAGAAGGCGGCCTCGTTGACGTGGCCATGCTTCTGCGAGGAACCGCCTGGCGCATATTCTTCCAGATGCATATGGAAGGTCTGGGTGATCCCGTCCTTCGGCTGCACATAATGGCGGCTGAACGCGATGGGGCCATCGATGAACGGCAGTTCCTTGGCCTTGCGGACCCGCGGCACCTTGCGAAGCCGGTCCAGCTCTTCCTTGACGTTATATTCGCCCTGGATGCCGCGCACGAAAACGCGGTCCTTGCTGTTGTGATAGAGGCTCTGGCGCTTTTCTTCCAGCGCTGCGGAATTATGTCCAACTTCGGCGGGAGCAGCCCCGCCTTTCTGGACGCGTGAATCGCTCATCTGTTTCGCTCCTCGGTGACCCGGCGTGGGATACTGCCCTGCGCCGTTTCCTCATGTCCGTTCATACACAAGCCACAGCAACGTGTCATGTGGCGGGCCTTATGGGGGACATAGCGGCGGGATTGGCCGTTTGCAACGCCCTGCTGCATTTTCGGGCTCCCGCACTGCATCAGAAATTGTGCTTTGACGGCGTCAAGAACCCCGCTATGTGTCGCGGCGAAATCCTACCCCTTAAGACAGCGCTTTCCCGGAGGGACCAGCCCGATGCGTTATATTGACTGCTTCAACCACTTCTTCCCGCAAGGCCTCTGGGACAAGATGCTGGCTACCCCGGGAACGTCAGCCGACATCGGCGCCCGCATGCGCGGCATTCCGGCTATCTATGATCTCGACGAGCGCAAGCGCGTCGTCGACCTGTTCCGCAAGCAGAAGAACTATCAGCAGGTCATCTCGCTCGGGATGCCGCCGCTGGAAGCTTTGGGCGAGCCGGCTGCGGTCGAGGATTTCGCCAAGCTCGGCAACGACGGCATGGCCGAACTCGTCGCCAAGAACCCCGACTATTTCTGCGGCTGGTTGGCCAGCCTGCCGATGAACTCCCCGAACGCCGCCAAGGAATTCGAACGCGCCATCAAGAATGGCGCAAATGGCGTGCAGATCCACACCAACATCAACGGCAAGCCGCTCGACGAGGAAGAATTCCGCCCCGTCTTCGAAGTCGCAGAAAAGAACAACAAGCCGGTCTTCCTGCACCCCTCGCGCACGGCCTCGATGCCCGATTACCCGGGCGAGAAGAAGTCGAAGTATGAAATCTGGTGGACCTTTGGCTGGCCCTACGAGACCTCGACCGCCATGGCGCGTCTGGTGTTCGGCGGCGTGATGGATCGCTACCCTGACCTCAAGGTTCTGGCGCATCATCTGGGCGCGATGGTTCCATACTTCGAAGGACGCGTCGGCCCCGGCTGGGATCAGCTTGGCAACCGCACCACCGATGAGGACTACAAGTCCCTGCTCAAGAGCATGAAGAAACGTCCGCTGGACTACTTCAAGGACTTCTACGCCGATTCCGCCGTGTTCGGCTCGAAGCCCGCCACCGAATGCGGCCTGTCGTTCTACGGCGCCGACCGCGTGCTGTTCGCCTCCGACTGCCCGTTCGATCCCGAGAAGGGCCCGGGCTATATCCGCGACACCATCAAGATCCTGGAGTCGCTGGACATGAGCGACGAGGACCGCCAGAAGATCAACTACAAGAACGCCCAGAAGCTGCTGGGGATCAAGTAGTCCGATCCATCGCTTTCGCGATCTTGAACCCGAACATCATGCCCGGCTTCGCGCCGGGCATTTTCGTTTCAGATACGGTGCGCAGTGAAAAGCCATGGATGCCGGGTCAAGCCGGGCATCCACGACGCAAGACCGCACACTCCTAAGCCTTCGGCGGCGGGATCATGGTGTTACGGCTGAGCGTGAAAGCCGGGTCGTGTTCGGACAGTTCGATCTGCAAACCCGCCGGGCGCTTTTCGAACAGGCTGACCGTATGCGCCTGCGCGGCGTCGAAGAACATTTTTGTCAGCTTCTGCTTCAATTCCAGCGAACGCCCGGGCCCGATGCGCACACTGATATTGACGAAGGCGTTCACCAGCTCGCCGTCGCCGACGAAGGACGCCACGCAGGGCCGCGCCATCGTCCGCACTGCGCCCACCGGAAACACGCCGCTGCCGGTGGCGGTTTCATGCAGGGCTTTCGCCAAAGCCTGAATGTCCACGCCCCATTCGACGCCGTATGAATATTCGATTGTGATCTGCGGCACCTTGATACTCCTTGAAGGGCGCGATGCGCGTCCGATTTTCTTGTTCGACGGCGCAATCGCGCCGCAATGGTCGATTTCAACTTCGTGGATGATAGACCGACTGCAGCTCCTGCGCCGATGCCAAAAAGATCCCTGCCCCGACAATCACATGACCTTGCGGCACAACGAGCCCGCGCGCCGCACCGAAACCCTTAAGCAGGCCAGCGCGAGCGTCCGGATCGAGCGAACGGTATGACCCACCGCCCTCAAGACGGCAATTGTCGACCGCTATTGCCCCAAGAATTTGGCTCCCAGATCCGAGAAAAGTTTCCCCGAACACCGAGGCGCCGTTCATGTACCGACCCTCGTCGCCAATCGTCACCATCGCGCCAGGACGATTGGCCCTCAATGTAAATCCACCCTCGCCAAACTGGTTGCCGGCGCCGATCGAGACGCCGCCCAGGCTCGCCTCGATCAACGTGGACGCATGCAGGATATTGCAATCTCCAAGCACGAGGCTTCCGGCTTCCGAACAAAAGAGGCTGACGCCCGGATAGAAGACATTATCCTTTCCGATCCGGGCAAGGCGCGAAATCAGCGCAGAATACGGATCGAAAATCACATTGCCTCGCTGCGAGAGCGCCACCACTTCTGCAATCGTCAAAAGCCCCTTTTCGCGCCGCAGGTTATCCATGTAGTCGGCAATCTGCATCGAAGGTCTCCGGCCAAAAAAAGCGAACGAGCCGGCCACATTCTTTCGTAACGGCTTTCGGGTTCAGAATAGGGCACAGAATTATCTGATTCGCGTCTTCGAACCTGAGAAAAGCCTTGGCCCTGCAGACATCCGCCTTCCGCGCTGTGCGCAACGAGAAAGCGCTGGCGCGGCTGGATCGTTCCCTGCCGAAAATCTTTCCGCCGGAAGTGCTTGTCCACGCCAGACGCAAGGCCTTTATTCCACCTACGCCGCGCCTGTGCGTCGAATCCTACTGGCGTCATCATCCGGTGCGGGCTGACAGGCTGGCCCGATCGCTTGCCCGGTTAAGCGGCGCACCTGAAGGGTGGGAGTGGCGGCTCGGCGAGGATCGCGAGGAAGGACTTGCAACGAGCTTTCGCGCCCCGCCCGCCCCGTTCCGCGAAAAGAGGTTCTCGCGCGGTCCCGGTCATTGCTGCGTCTGCGGCCAGAAGGTCTACAAACTCGGCTGGCACACGGACCTCTGGGGCGGCGTCGACGGCAACAGGAACGCTGCCTGGCATTCCTGCTGCGTGGCGGCCTGGAATCTTTGGACAGCGCCCAGCGATCACGTCCGTCACCTGAAAAAGTTCCAGAAAAACAAATGCGCCGCCACTGGTATTCGTCTGCTGAAGGACGCAGAAGTTGACCACCGGATGCCCCTGTTCAAGGTGTGGCGTGAGCGTTCAACTCGCCAATGGCCCGACCTTCTGACCTTCTGGGGCGCGCCCAACCTTCAGGTCATCAACCGCAAGGCGCATCTCGACAAAAGCGTACGCGAAACCGGCGAGCGCGCCCGCATGAATGGCGCTGAAGAGCCCGATGTCATTCTGTCAATCAACGGAACGTGACCGTAGCATCGCGCATCTCCCGGTTTCGTGATGAGTTGATAGGCGACCCTTGAGGTAAGCCTGCATTCGAGAAATCATAGGAGGATTTGCGCATGAAAATCATCGCAACCGGCATCGCGCTTTGCCTTTTGTCCTCTTCGGCTTTCGCCCAGGCGCGACCTGAAATTTCCACCATGTCTTGCAGCGCCGCCGCTGCGATGGTTTCAAGCCGTGGCGCAGTCGTGGCCAGCACGGGCCCCAACAGTTTCGAACGTCTGGTCAGTCATGCCGGCTATTGCACGCGCGGCGAACGGACTGTGCCTTTCTTCACGCGGACGAAAGACAATGCTGCCTGCATGGTCGGCTATGAATGCCGCGACCAGGCAGAATGGGATCCAAACAAGTAGTGCATATTTTACGTCTTTTTTACGTTAAATAGACGCTGGCCCAATTTATAAACGTACTATAGATTGCGCTCCGTTAACCGGAGCGTAACCATGTCTGTCGCCAACACCTACTCGGAGAACCGCTTCTCGGTTCCCCGCCCCCAATTCGGGGTCACCGCCTTTGCGGTCGCCATTATCGCCGCAATCGGCGTCCAGATCCTGATGAGCCAGACAGGGAACATGCTGGCGCTGTTCGCTACCGGCATTGCGCTCGGCCTTGTTCTCTATCATGCCACCTTCGGCTTTACCTCGGCGTTCCGTGTGCTGCTGGCCGATGGCCGCAGCGCCGGTTTGCGGGCTGTGCTGGTGATGCTCGGTCTTGCGTGTATCTTGTTTTTCCCCGCGCTCGGCACTGGCAGCCTTTTCGGTCAGGCTGTCACCGGTAACGTTTCGCCGGTGGGTACATCCGTCGTGGTCGGCGCCTTTGTGTTCGGCATCGGCATGCAGATGGGCGGAGGCTGCGCCTCCGGCACTCTGTTTGCCGCCGGCGGCGGCGGCGTGCGGATGTTCATCACTCTGGCTTTCTTCATTGTCGGCTCGGTGATCGGCCTTGCCCACAATCAATGGTGGCAGGCCATGCCGGGCTTCGCGCCGATCTCGCTGGTGAAGACGTTCGGCTGGCAGCAGGCGCTTGCACTGAACCTCGCCGTTTTCGCCCTTATCTGGTTCGTTGTCGCCCGGATCGAGAAGGCGCGTCATGGATCGGTCGAGTCGATCACCGCAAATGGCCGCTCGCTTTTGCAAGGGCCGTGGGCGCTTCTTTGGGGCGCCATTGCGCTCGCCCTGCTGAACTTCCTGACACTCTATCTGGCCGGTCGCCCGTGGGGCGTCACCTCGGCCTTCGGTCTGTGGGGCGGCAAGTTCCTTTACGCCATCGGCGTCCCTGTCGAGACATGGGCCTCGTGGTCGGCTCCGGCGCTCCAGAGGGGGCTTCAGAACAGCGTGCTGTCCGACATCACCTCGGTGATGGACATCGGCATCATGCTCGGCGCACTGGTCGCGGCCGGCCTCGCCCACAAGTTCAACCCCGAGTGGAAAATCCCGTTGAAGCACATACTGGCCTCGGTCATTGGCGGACTGATGCTCGGCTATGGGGCCCGTCTGGCTTATGGGTGCAACATCGGCGCATTTTTCAGCGGCATCGCATCGGGCAGCGTGCATGGCTGGCTGTGGATAGCTTCCTGCATGTTCGGAAACTGGGCTGGCGTTTATATCCGCCCGTTGTTCGACCTTCCGGTTGAGCGCCGTCTCACAGCCTGTTGATGAAAGCAGCGTCACAAGTGTTGCAACCCGGCCACTATGTTGGCCGGGTTGTCACGTTTTGGTGACTGCGCGTCGCCCTCATGCTAAACGTGTTACAAGGATGGCGTCTTAGCGGCGAAAAATTGCCCGAGTCGCTCGCCCCGAATCCAGTCACGAAGGTCCACTGATGCGCAGCAAAATTTTCGCTCTCGCTGGCGCGGTCGTCGGTCTCCTCTCTTTCACGGCCCCCTCGGTCGCCGTTGAGGATCCCAGCGACAACGCAGCCTATTTCATGCAGCACGACAATCTGACCGGCGAAGGTCGCCCGCAGATTGCCTCAATCCCACGCGAAATCGTCTCCTATAGCGGCAAATACGCGCCCGGCACGATTCTCGTGTCGACCACCGAGCGTCGCCTGTATTTCGTTCTTCCCGGCGGTCAGGCCGTGAAGTACGGCGTCGGCGTCGGTCGCCCTGGCTTCGAATGGTCTGGCACCAAGACCGTCTCGAACAAGCGCGAATGGCCTGATTGGACTCCCCCGGCACAGATGCTGCGTCGTCGTCCCGATCTGCCGCGCCATATGAAGGGCGGCGAGGACAATCCCCTGGGCGCCCGCGCCATGTACCTCGGTTCCTCGCTCTACCGCATCCACGGTTCCAACGAGCCGGACACGATCGGTCAGGCCGTCTCGTCGGGCTGCATCCGTATGACCAACGAAGACGTCACCGACCTCTACGAGCGCGTCAGGGTCGGCACAAAGGTGGTCGTTCTGCGCTGATTTCTGTTCAGAAAATCGGGAAAGGCCGGAGCACTGCTCCGGCCTTTTTCTTTGGCGCTACCGGCTCAGGCCTTTGGCCGAGAGGCTCGCAAGATAATCCCGCCATTTCTGGTCATGCTGCTCGCCAAGCTCGCGCAGCCAGGTCCAGCTGTAGATGCCGGTCGAATGGCCATCGTCGAACAACAGGCGGACTGCATAATTGCCGGTCGGCTGGATTTCCTTGATCGCCACATTCTGCTTGCCCGGCACGGTCTGGCGCTCGGACGGCGAATGACCCTGCACTTCGGCGCTCGGGCTCTCGACACGCAGATATTCCGCCGCCAGATCGAACGATTTCCCGTCGTCAAAAGCGATCGTGAGGGTCCGCCCCTCCCCGCGCAGCCGGAGCTCGGTCGGCCAGGACTTGTTGTTTCCGATCACATTTACTCCGTATTCCGCTAATTCCGCGGACAGCGCTTGCCAGCGCGATCCAGCCGATCCAATATATACGGCATGATACAGCGCTCGGAAACATCACTTCTCGGCGGCACGCCTCTGGTCGATCCTTTCGGCCGGGCGATCACCTATATCCGACTGTCGGTGACCGACCGTTGCGACTTCCGCTGCGTCTATTGCATGTCGGAAGACATGAACTTCCTTCCCAAGCGTGATCTTCTGACGCTTGAGGAGCTCGACCGCCTGAGCACAGCTTTCGTATCACGCGGCACGAAGAAAATTCGCGTCACTGGCGGCGAACCTCTGGTGCGGCGTGACATCATGACCCTTTTCCGCAGCCTGTCCCGCCATCTGGCGACCGGCGCGCTGGAAGAAATCACCGTCACCACAAATGGGTCGCAGCTCGCCAAATACGCGCAGGAACTCGCCGATTGCGGCGTGAAGCGCATCAACGTCTCGCTCGATACGCTCGAAGCCGACCGTTTCCGCACCATCACCCGCTGGGGCGACCTTTCGAAAGTGCTCGCCGGCATTGACGCCGCCCAGAAGGCCGGACTGGCGATCAAGATCAACGCGGTTGCGTTGCAGAATTTCAACGAAGACGAGTTTGAAAAGATGATCCGTTGGGCCCATGGGCGCGACATGGATCTCACCTTCATCGAAGTCATGCCGCTGGGCGAAGTGGATGGCCAGCGCGTCGATCAATACCTGCCGCTGTCGCGCGTGAAAGCGCAATTACTCGACAGTTTCCACCTCGACGACATCGACTACCAGACCGGCGGCCCTGCGCGCTACGTGCGCGTGCGCGAAACCGGCGGCCGCCTCGGCTTCATCACGCCGCTCACGCACAATTTCTGCGAAAGCTGCAACCGTGTGCGCGTCACCTGCACCGGCACGCTCTACATGTGCCTCGGTCAGGAAGACGCTGCAGACCTGCGCGGCGCCCTGCGCTCGTCCGAAAGCGACGGACCATTGATGGCCGAACTTGAGCGCGCCATCCTGCGCAAGCCAAAGGGCCACGATTTCATCATCGACCGTACCACCCGCCAGCCCGCCGTGTCGCGCCATATGAGCGTCACGGGCGGTTGAGGTCGGCTTTCGCTCTCCTGTCGCCTGCCAATCGCCGCGGAATCGTCGCCGTTCTTTTCGCAATGGCGGCCTATTCGATCAGCGACTCCCTGCTGAAACTCGCCACCGAGCGCATGCCGGTACCGGAAGTCATTCTGCTGCGAGGCTGCTTTGCGAGCGCGATGCTGCTCGCCATCATACTCCGTACCGGCGACACTCAGCCCCGGGTGTTCGCCCGCAATCCCCGCGTGTTGGTCCGGGCTCTTTTCGAAGTTCTGCTGATTGTCACCTACGTGAACGCCATCAGGGATCTCCCGCTCGGCGAGGCGGTCGCCGTCATCCAGACAACGCCGATCTTCATGACCGCATGGGCGGCAATCGTGTGGAAAGAACGCGTCAGCACAGGAGGCTGGCTGGCGATTCTGGCCGGCTTCATAGGCATCATGCTGATCGTCAAACCCTCTGCGTCCGGCATCAGCCTGCCGATGGGGCTCGCCATAGCATCTTCGGCGGCCGCTGCCGGACGCGATCTCATCACCCGTCGCATTTCCCGCGAGGTGCCCTCGATGATGATTGCATTCACATCAGTCCTGGCCAGCGCCCTTGCGGGGCTGGCGCTGAGTCTCACCGAGGAATGGCTCGCGCCAACCGCGGCCGACCTTGCCGTGCTCGCCGCAGCCGCAGCCTTCGTCACAATCGCCAATTATGCGATCATTCTGGCCTATCGGGCATCGGACGTATCGGTGGTGACGCCTTTTCGCTATGCATCGGTGCTTTTCAGCCTGATCTTGAGCTTCATGATCTGGGGGCACATCCCGGATCTTCTGTCCTGGATCGGCATTCCAATTGTAGTGGCAGCCGGTCTCTATACCCTGACGGGTGGAAATTTGTTCCGCTCAAAGCAGCGCTGATCAACCTTTGGTCGCGCTGGCGACCCCCGTTTACCAATGCTAGAAAAGGTCAGGCTGCAGCTGTCGGGCTGGTTAGACGCCGCAGAGCGCCGAACTTCAGGCCGAACTGGAATTGCGGAGGGGTGGCCGATATGGCGGGTTTGCTTTCATTCAGTCGAACGATTGATCTGATCAACGAAAAAATCGGTCGCGCCATGAGTTGGGCGATTCTGGCTGCGGTGATCGTGTCGAGCGTCAACGCCACGATCCGCTATGTATTCAACACAAGCTCGAACACCTGGCTCGAGATGCAATGGTATCTGTTCAGCGCGGTGTTCCTTCTGGGCGCAGCCTACACGTTCAAACAGAACGAACACATCCGGATCGACATCATCAGTTCGCGCCTCTCGCCGCGCACGCGCCAATTGATCGACATCATCGGCCATTTGTTTTTCCTGATGCCTTTCGCAGGACTGCTGATCTGGTTGGCGATTCCCAATGCGTGGCGCTCGTTCAGCTCAGGCGGCGGATTTGGCGCAGCACAATTTTCATTTCTGGCGGCGCTCGGCGTGCTGATCGCTATCGTTTGGGTCTTCTCACTGTATTTACCTCGCCTGAGACGTCAGGAAGGTAAGCAGGGGCTTTTCATCGCGATGACGATTGTCGCGGCGCTTCTGTTCGTGGCCGATCTCTATCTTCTTCGAGAGCTTGCACAGCCAATCATGCGGCTCTGGGAGCAGTCCTCGAGTGCGGGCGGCTTGCCGACATGGCCGGCACGATTCCTGATACCGATTGGCTTCATCCTGCTTTTCTTTCAGGCCATTTCAGAACTTATCAAACGTATTGCGGTTATGCAGGGACTGATCCCCGACCCCTATGCCAAGAGCGCTGGCGCTCACGGCTCGGTCGAATAACAGCCACTGCAGGAGGGGACAATCATGGCCGCATTTATCGCAGAGAACATGGCTCCGATCATGTTTCTCTCGCTCATCATCTTTCTGCTGCTCGGCTATCCGGTGGCGTTTTCGCTTGCCGCCGTCGGGCTTGGTTACTTCATTATCGGCGTTGAACTCGCGCCTTTGTCGAAGGGGTCCATCGCACTCGACTGGCCCTTACTGGCCGCCTTGCCGGAACGCGTATGGGGGGTGATGAGCAATGATACGTTGTTGGCGATACCATTCTTCACTTTCATGGGGCTCATACTCGAGCGCTCGGGTATGGCGGAAGATTTGCTCGACACGATCGGACAATTATTCGGCCCCGTGCGCGGCGGCCTCGCCTATGCGGTGATTTTCGTCGGCGCGCTGCTTGCCGCGACCACCGGCGTCGTAGCCGCATCGGTGATTTCGATGGGGCTCATTTCGCTACCGATCATGTTACGTTATGGCTACGATCGCCGCCTTGCGGCCGGCACCATTGCGGCCTCGGGCACGCTCGCACAGATCATCCCACCCTCGCTGGTGCTGATCGTCATGGCCGACCAGCTCGGTCGCTCAGTCGGCGATATGTACAAGGGCGCCTTCATTCCCGGGATCGTGCTGGCCTGCATGTATGCGGGCTACGTGTTCCTCATGACGATCGTCAAGCCTGAATCCGCCCCGGCGCTTCCGCTCGAAGCGCGCACAATCCCGGAAAATCCCGAGCTGGCGCCACGACAGGGCCTGTTTACCGCTCTCGCGTTGCTCGTTGTCGGCGTGCCGGTGTTCTATCTGGCCATTTCACTGGCGCTTTCCATCGTCGGCGCATTCGGCTTGGACGTCGCTGGCGTCACCGAAAGAGCAACTCTGATCGGCGCGATCGCCCTGTCATTACTTGTGTTCGGGCGCAACTTTATCGGCGGCGGCCACGCAAGGCTCGGCGATTCTCCGCGCGTAAACACATTTGTGTTCTTCGGCATCGCCGCGATCATCGGCTATGGCTTCTATATCTACTATCGCCAACGCTTTCCGACGATGCAGTCGGACAACGCCAGCATCTGGGCTGCCTTCAGCGCGACCGGAATTCTCTATGCGCTCGCGCTGTTCAATCGCGCCACCAGCATCGGCGTCATGGCCAACATGACCCAGCAGGTCATTCTGGCTTTGGTCCCACCGCTTGCGCTGATCTTCCTCGTGCTCGGCACGATTTTCGTCGGCATCGCGACACCGACCGAAGGCGGCGCCATGGGCGCGGCTGGTTCAATCCTGCTGGCGTTGGCGCGGCGGCGGCTGTCCTTCGACCTGATGAAACAGGCGATGGATTCGACCGCGAAACTCTCGGCTTTTGTGGTGTTCATCCTGATCGGAGCGCGCGTGTTTTCGCTGACCTTCTACGGCGTGAACGGTCACACATGGGTCGAGCATTTGTTGACGTCGCTGCCCGGCGGTCAGGTCGGCTTCCTGATCTTCGTCAACATCATGGTCTTCATTCTGGCCTTCTTCCTCGATTTCTTCGAGCTGGCCTTCATCATCATTCCGCTGCTCGGTCCGGCTGCGGAAAAACTCGGCATCGATCTGATCTGGTTCGGTGTCATTCTGGGCGTCAACATGCAGACGTCATTCATGCACCCGCCATTCGGTTTCGCGCTGTTCTTCCTGAGATCGGTTGCGCCATCGGAGCCCTACAAGGATCGCGTCACTGGCAAAATGATGGAGCCTGTCACCACGGGACAGATCTATTTGGGCGCGATTCCCTATGTGGTCATTCAGGTCATCATGGTGGCGCTGGTGGTGCTCATCCCGTCGATGGTGATGGTCTATAAATCCGGCGGCGTGCAGCTTAATCAGGAACAAGTCGATCAGCAGTTCAACAGCATCGCACCGCTTCCCGGCATCGACGACGCGCCGCCGCTGAAATTCTGATCGCTGTTCGAACAGGCGGGGCTCATTTCGTCCCGCCTACCCTTGCAACGACCCCGCAACCGACAACAAAAAACCCCGGACTTTCGTCCGGGGTTTTCTGTATCGACGTTAGATGCGATCAGCGAGCGCGCTGACGGATCATGAAGTTGTCGTAGGTGTATTCGCCAACCTGCCACCACAGGTATTCGTCGTTGCGGAACGCCATATAGGCGTCGTGCATCTTCTTGAATTTGGCGTTCTTGGCGGACGTTTCGGCATAGACTTCGTTGGCGGCCTTGAAACAGGCTTCCATCACGTCCTGCGGGAACGGCTTCAGTTGTGTGCCGGCCTGGACGAGACGGCGCAGGGCTGCCGGGTTACCGGCGTCATACTTGGCCTGGCAATCAACGTTGGCGAGCGCCGCAGCGGTGCGGACGATCGACTGGTAGTTCTTCGGCAGCGCGTTGAACTTGTCCTTGCCGATGAGCAGATGCAGCGCAGCGCCGCCTTCCCACCAACCCGGATAGTGATAGACAGGCGCAACCTTGTTGAAGCCCAGCTTCTCGTCGTCGTAGGGACCAACCCACTCGGCCGCATCAATCGTGCCCTTTTCGAGCGCCGGATAGATGTCGCCGCCGGCGATCAGCTGCGGCACCATGCCGAGCTTCTGGCCGACCACGCCGGCGAAACCGCCGATGCGCATCTTGAGGCCGTTGATGTCGGCGACGGTCTTCACTTCCTTGCGGAACCAGCCACCCATCTGGGTGCCGGTGTTGCCGGCGGGAAAGCCGACAGCCTTGTAGTCGCCGAGGAACTCGTCGATCATCTGGTTGCCGCCGCCATGGTAGAACCATGCGTTCATCTGGCGCGAGTTCAGGCCGAACGGAACGGCTGTGCCGAACGCGAAGGTCGGATCCTTGCCCCAGTAATAGTACATACAGGTGTGGCAGGCCTCGACCGTGCCTTCCTGAACAGCGTCGAGCGCCTGCAGCGCTGGGACGATTTCGCCCGCGCCGAAGCACTGGATCTGGAACTTGTTGTCTGTTGCTTCCGCAACGGCCTTCGCGAAGGTCTCCGCAGCGCCGTAAATGGTGTCGAGCGACTTGGGGAAGCTCGACGTCAGACGCCACTTGATTTCCGGGGCGCTCTGGGCAATTGCGGGCGCCGCGATAGCCGCTCCGGCTGCCGCAAGACCAGCGGTCTTGATAAACTGACGACGTTTCATGCTTAGCCTTCTCCTCCAAAAAATCGGGCGCAATTGTCCGACGGTTTATGAGTTTACGATTGCCGTAGCAGACCCAATTTTTACGTCATGCGCAATGGGTAAATGGGCTGCCAATGGGCCAGAGCAAGTACGCCTTTAGGCGAGTATCCCTTATTCTATGACGATTTTTGGGGCTGCCCTGCCAGCTATGCCTTCGCTGCCCAGCGCGCGCACAACCTGCGCGGCGATTTCGCGGTAGATTCCGGCGTGAACTCCATTCGGCTCCACAGCCGTCACGGGCCGCCCCGAATCCGATGTTTCGCGGATTGTCATGTGCAACGGCACTTCGCCGAGGAACGGCACACCGAGCTTTTCGGCCTCGTGACGCGCGCCCCCGTGGGCGAAAATATCCGAGCGTCCGCCGCAATGCGGGCAGACGAAATAGCTCATGTTCTCGACAATGCCGAGCACCGGCACCGCCACCTTCTGGAACATGGAGATCCCGCGCCGCGCATCGAGCAGCGCAAGATCCTGTGGCGTCGACACAATGACCGCGCCCGCCAGCGGCACGCCCTGCGCCATGGTGAGCTGCGCGTCGCCGGTGCCGGGCGGCATGTCGACTACCAGACAATCGAGATCGCCCCACACCACCTCGCGCATCATCTGCGTCAGCGCCGACATGACCATCGGACCGCGCCAGATCATGGCGGTCTCTTCCGAAACCAGGAACCCGATGGACATGATCTTGAGGCCGTAAGCCTCCAGCGGCTTCATTTTCTTGCCTTCGGCAGGCTCCGGTTTCCCCTTGAGACCGAACAGGCGCGGCATGGAGGGACCGTAAATGTCGGCGTCCAGCACGCCGACCTTCCAGCCCTGCGCGGCCAGTCCCAGCGCCAGATTGGCCGCCGTGGTGGACTTGCCCACGCCGCCCTTGCCGGACGCGACCGCGATGATGCGCTTGATGCCCGGAATGGCCTCGCCCTTGGTGGCGGCCTGCGCCTTTGGGCCGGGAGCCGGGGCGGACGGGCCTGCTGGTCTGTCCGCCGTCAACGTTACTGTAGCGCCAGCCACGCCCGGCAGGCCTTTCAGCACGGTCTCCGCCGTGCGGCGCATCGGCTCCATAGCCATCTGCTTCGCCGGATCGATCGCGATGGACAGATAGACCTTTGCCCCCACGGTCGTAACGCCTGAGATTGCGCCCGATTGCGGCAGGGGAGTCGTTCCATCGGGGCCGGGGACGCGCTGAAGGGCCGCCAGAATTTCTTTTTCGGTGATCACAACTGCCTCGCCATTGGGTCGAATGCGTGCTGCGGGTTATATGGCTAGCCCGGACAGGGTCAATCGAACATTCAGGACGCCAAAATGAACAAGACAGTCGCCGGCGTCATTCTGGCAGGCGGACGCTCCACCCGAATGGGCGCCGAAAAGGCGCTCATTGATCTGGCGGGTGAACCCGTCATTGCCCGCGTCATCGCCCGGCTGCGCCCGCAAGTGGGGCGGATCGTCATCAGCGCCAATGGCGATGCGCGCCGTTTTGAGCCCTTTGCGCTACCGGTGATCGCCGACACCATGCCGCGCCCCGGCGACGAAGGCCCGCTGGCTGGAGTCATCGCAGGACTCGAATGGGCCGAGGCGGAAGAGATTTCCCATGTGGTCTTCGTGCCGGGCGATGCGCCCTTCCTGCCCGAAGACCTCGTGAGCCGGCTTGGGACACACGAAGACACAATTGCTGTCGCCGAAAGCGAAACCGGCATTGAGCCCCTGTTCAGCCTGTGGCCGACCAGCACGTTGGAAAATCTGAAGCTGCTTTACGCCGAAGGCGAACGCGCCCCGCGCCGCGCCATCGGGGCCATGACGCACAAGATTGTGCCTTTTGAAGGCGACGCCATATCGGCCGACCCGTTCTTCAACCTCAACCGCCCCGACGATGTCGCGGCGGCTGAGTTCTGGATCAAGGGATGGTAGCTGAAGTCAGTCCATTTCCCCTCAGGGGAATGGGCCTCAGGCGCACGCATCCCCCAGAATCCGCTTCGCATCGGCGAACAATTCGTCGACGGGGAACTTGCGTGGGATCACGCCCTGCTCGAACGCATATTGAATGACAAGCTCAAGCCCGCGTCGGTTCTTCTCGATGCCGTAGGGCAGCATGTCGATCTCGCCTTCCTTCAAGGGCGGCATGGCGTCCCTGCCCGCGCAGAACATGCGATAGATCTCCCTGACAGCCTCCGGATGCGCCTGCGCCACCGACTTGCGCATGACCAGCATATGGTTGATCGGCGGGGCCTTGTTTTCGGCGTACCAGTCTTTGGCGGCCTGCGCGGGGTTCGGCACGATGGTGCTGAGGCGCGGATCGCTCATCAGGGTCGAGGCCAGCGCGATCGGAATGCCTGCATCCAGTTCGCCCGCCACCAGCATGTCGTCGAGCTTGCGGCCCGGCGGCGGCAGGATGCAGTTCGGCGGATCGCGATATTCGGCCAAATGCGATTCATCGAAGGTCATGAAGGTGATCTTGGTCGGGTCAACCCCGAACTGGTGCTGCAGGATGCTCCGCACCCACACGCCCGTCGTCTGCGAATAGGTTCGCACCCCGACCGTCCGCCCTTCCAGATCCTTTGGCGACGTAGGCCCCTTCGACACCGGATAGCCGAGACTGCCGTGATGGAACCGCGCGCTGACCACGAAGGGCAGAAGCATCAATTGCTTGCCGTAGGTCAGCGCCTGCAGGAACGTCACAATGGCGAGTTCCCCCACATCGAACGCCAGATCGCGCACGAAAGGCTTGAACGCCTCGTGCGGCACCGGCACGTCGGCGAAATCGAACACGATCTGCGACGACGTGATCTCGCCGCGCTTCAGCGGTATGGCCTGCGGGTGATTGCCCATGAGGGTGTTGAGATGAAGCATGGAACCTCCCGAACCGGCAAAACCGCGCGGCTTGCGCAGTGCTGCTCTTTGTGACAAGCGGGAACCTGCCTTGCAAGAGGTCCGCGCAAAGCTGTCGAAAGGTTTTCACATGGCCAATGTCGCATTTCTGGGTCTGGGCGTGATGGGCTACCCGATGGCCGGACACCTGAAGAACAAGGGCCATCATCATGTCACGGTTTACAACCGCACTGCCGCCAAGGCGCTGAAATGGGTGAGCCAGCATGGCGGCAAGTCTTTCGCCACGCCGCGCGAGGCCGCACAGGATCAGGACATGGTGTTCTGTTGTGTCGGCAATGACGACGATCTGCGCTCGGTGACGTTAGGCCCCGACGGCGCGTTTGCGGGCATGAAGAAAGGCGCAATCTTCATCGACCACACCACCGCCTCTGCCGATGTGGCGCGCGAGCTTCACGCGAAAGCGAAGGAACTCGGAATCGGCTTCATCGACGCGCCGGTTTCGGGCGGTCAGGCGGGCGCCGAAAACGGCGTCCTCACCGTCATGTGCGGCGGCGACGCCGATGTTTATGCGAAGGCCGAACCAGCCATCATGGCCTTCGCGCGCGCCAGCCGCCTGATGGGCGCGTCGGGCGCTGGCCAGCTCACCAAGATGGTCAACCAGATCTGCATCGCAGGCCTCGTGCAGGGGCTCTCGGAAGCCGTGCATTTCGCCATGCAGGCGGGCCTCGACGCCGAAGCCGTGATCGAGGTGATCTCGAAAGGCGCAGCGCAGTCCTGGCAGATGGAAAACCGCTACAAGACCATGATCGCCGGAAAATTCGATTTCGGCTTCGCTGTGGACTGGATGCGCAAGGATCTGGCGATCTGCCTGAACGAGGCCCGCCGCAATGGCGCGAACCTGCCCGCCACGGCACTGGTCGATCAATTCTATTCCGAAGTACAGAAAATGGGCGGCAACCGCTGGGATACGTCCGCCCTTATCGCGCGCCTGCAGAAATGATCGTTGAGAAGAAACGGGCGTCGACGCGCCCGTTTTTCATTCAACGCAAACATTGCGGCTGGCCGAAAGCCCCGCAGGCTCTTTGCGGCTGTTGCTGCCGCTGAATGATCAGCTGCTGTTGCTGAAGCGCCCGCGCGCGCTCGTTCTGCTGTTGTTGCAATTGAAGCTGACGCGTGCGGTTCGCCTGCTCGTCGTCCATTTGTTGCCGCTGCAGCCGCTGCTGGCGTTCGCTGTCGAGTTGCTGACGAAGCGTATTCGGCTGCAAACGGCGCGCACTCTCGCGTTCGTTCTGCAATTGTTGCTGCTGCAACTGAATGCGCGCGCGTTCACGCTGTTTGAGTTGCAGCAATTCATTCTGGCGCTGACGGCGCGCCGCAACGCTGTCGTCGCCGATGATTGGCGAGAGCCTGGACCCGGATGCGGCCTGCGCGAACGCCTGCGGAGTTGCGAACGGAATCGCGACAAGCAGCGCGCCCGAAATGACCGCAACGCCCGTCAGCGAACGCCGAAACGAATTCAAAAGCCGGATGAACTCGGCAAACATGTCGGCTCCATTTCTTACAACAGGCATTCTAAGACCGGACGGCTTTCGCGAGGCTGATCCAGCATCACATCGGCAGATTGGTCCATGAATGCGGCTATTCTGGCGACGGCTGCGGGGCTGTGGTCAATCGTCGGGCTTCTTCGCGCACCACGGACAGCACATCCGCCTCGAACCATGGATTGCGTTTCAGCCAGCCGGAATTTCGCCACGAGGGATGCGGCAAGGCTATCACAAAAGGCCGCTCTCCGGCGAAATCGCGCCAGTTGCGCACGAGTTCGCTCAAACCCATGCCTTTTGGAATTGGCCTGCCCAGCCGGGCGAAATGATAGGTCTGCGCATGGGCCCCGATGGCCAGAATGGTCTCGATCTGCGGTAACGCTGCGAAGATTTTATCGTGCCACGTCTCGCGACATTCGCGGCGTGGCGGCAAATCACCCTTGTCGGCTGTATGGCCCGGAAAGCAGAACCCCATCGGCACAATCGCCACACGAGTTCTGTCGTAAAAGGTCTCGCGATCCAACCCCATCCAGTCGCGCAACCGGTCGCCCGACGCATCGTTGAATGGCAGACCCGAATTGTGAACCCGGATGCCCGGCGCCTGACTGGCGATGAGCAAGCGCGCCGTCGTCGAAACATGCATGACGGGCGCAGGATCATGCGGCATCGGCGGCCCGAAGCGCGGCGCGTCGCGACAGATACGGCAGGCCTTCACCTCGCCATATAGGCGATTCAGCTCGTCACCTGCAGGCGCGTCAGATGTCAAAAGTCTTGCCGTCTGAGGCGATTTCAACGCCGGCCTGCTCCATGACCTGCACAATGCCCAGCGCGCTGCGACCAAGATGGGTCAGCATCTTCCGTTTTGCCCTGAGACGCGGCAGATTTTGCGACAGTGTCGGCCAATCAATGTGATGCGGCACGCCCGCGGTGGCTGCGTAACATTCGATCATCAGGAAATCTGCGCCGTCGGCTACTTCGAAAAGCGCATCCGTCCAGCCCGTGTCGCCCGAATAGGCGAATACACGCTCGCCGTCGCCCACGCGGATGCCGGTGGCGGGCGCGCCGGAAGGATGAATGACCTCGACGGTGCGCACATTAAATCCCGATATATTTTCCGGAATGCCCGGAGTGATCTCGATGACCGAAAGCGGAAAACGCCATTTGTTACGCGTCATACCGGGGAACATCGCCTCACAAAGCGCATTAAGCCGCGCTTTCAGCCCGGGTGGTCCGGCGATTTCCAGCGGAGCGGTGCGGCGCGCGACAAATTCCGATTGCAGCAGCAGAAACGGCAGCCCGCCGAAATGATCGCCATGCAGATGTGACAGCACGATGCCGTCGATGTCGCGCGTATCGAAGTCGAGCCTGCTCCACGCCACCATGGCGGACGCGCCGAAATCGACCACAAGCGTCTTCTCGCCTGAATCAAGTCGGAAACAGGTGTTGCTGCGGCCTCCCGAGCCGAAGGCGTCGCCGCAACCAACAATCGTCAGCTTCATGAAATCTCCGAAAATCCGAATGTCGTTTCAGCCTTCATCTTTCAGGCCGTCGCGCTGGGGCGCTCGCTCAGAGCGGCATGCCAGCGTTTGAGATGAACCAGTTCGTCCGGGATGCGGATACGCGGAATCCGCATGAAGTCCAGCGCGCACAGCCCGGTTATGTCGGCAATTGAAAACGCATCGCCTGCCGCAAATTCGCGGTCGGCCAGATCTCGATCAAGACGCGGAAGCACGTCCAGAACCCGCTGGCGCATCTTGGCGGCATGGTCGGCCAGTTGCGGCGATTCCAGAACCGCCCAGGCAGGATGACCGTTTCGGACCGTCTCCATAATGGGAAAAAACAGTTCCAGTTCGAGCCGCCTCTGCCACATCTCCACCTGCGCCCTGCCGAGCGCCCCGCGCCCGAACAGGGCCGGCTCGGGCTGAATTTCCTCGAAATAACGGCAGATCGCGACCGATTCCGACAGAATGGTCCCGTCGTCCAGCGCCAGAACGGGCACTTTCTGGTCGGGGTTCAGGCTTGTGAAGTCCTCGCTTCTCTGCTCGAGCTTCATCAGGTCGACCGGCTCCAGCGGAACCGAAATGCCCTTTTCGGCGAGAAAAATCCGCACCCGGCGCGCATTCGGGGCCAGTTTCGTATCGAAAAGCTTCATGCGGGGCTCCGAACAGCCGAAAGAAACGATTCACCAGCCTTTAGCATGTTTTCCATTTCGCACGCCGCCCCTGCTAACGAACCAGTCGAGCCCACTGCCGCAACCCGCCCAAGAAAAAGGCGGAACGCAAGGGTCTGGTGCGTTCCGCCCGGAGAGGAGGGTCGAAGGGTCGTTCGAGAGGGACATTCGCCCATAAGGCTTGCGCCGGATGTGCGCCAGCGCACATGGCGTTCACGTACGAACCGTTCTGCAATTTAGGAACCCCGGCAGCCGGTCGTTAAGGTTTTTGATCCATTCTCCGAAACCGGAACAATTGTCGCGTTCGAGTTGCGTTGCGTATCCTGAATGTCTGAAATTACAGCCGAAATGATTGAGCGCGGCCGTGGCGGAGACCCGGAGGTCGCCGCGCGTCGCCGCCATCTCGCTTCCAAGGTCCGCGAGACCCGCGAGCGCCTGACCTCTTCGGGCTTCGGACACAGCGCATTTTCGCGCGACCTCCTGCGGTCTTTCGCAAATTCCCGCAAATCCGGAGCGCCCGGCATCGTGGTGCTGGCCCTTACGGTTGCGGGCGTCGCGGCGCTCTGGGCGCCTGTTTCACATATTCTGGTCTGGGTTTCGCTGGTCGTCACCTCGGTCGCGCTGAGTTACAGCACGGCCGTCAAATATCTTGCAACGGAAGGCCCCGAGACAGACCTTGGCGCCGCGCAGATGAAGTTCATCATCATCGAGGCGATTCAGGGATGCGTCTGGGCCTCGATCATCACGCTGCTGATTTCCATCGACCATGAAGCCGCCCGAACATTCGTGCTGATCGTCCTGCTGCTTGGTTGCGGCGATGAGCGCCTTGCTGTCGGCCTGTATCCCTCAGGCGGTCTATGCCGGCATCGGGCCGATCACGCTCGGCATCGTGATCTTCATGCAGTGGAGCCTGAACCTGCAGACCCTGCCGCTCACCATTATGGCAGTAGGCGCGCAGGTCTATTTCGTGGTTCTTTCCAAGCGACTTTATTCGACGACGATCTCCTCACTGTCCTTCTCCATGGAAAAGGAATCGCTGATCGCCGAACTGGAAGAAGCCAAGTCCAATTCGGACGAAGCCCGCCGCCGCGCCGAAGAAGCGAGCCTCGCCAAATCGCGCTTTCTTGCCACAATGAGCCATGAATTGCGCACGCCGCTGAACGCCATTCTAGGCTTCTCGGAAGTGATGAAATCCGAATTGTTCGGCCCCCATTCGGTGACGTCCTACAAGGAATATTCCAACGATATCCATTCGAGCGGCCAGCATCTGCTGATGCTGATCAACGAAATTCTCGATCTCTCCCGCGTCGAGGCGGGCCGCTATGAGTTGAAGGAAGAGTCGGTTTCGCTCGCCAATGTGGTCGAGGACTGCCGCCATCTGCTGGCGATGCGGGCCAAGAAGCGCGATGTCACAGTGACAGAATCCATCGAGCCGAAATTGCCCCGCGTCTGGGCGGACGAACGCGCCATGCGGCAGATCACCCTCAATCTGCTGACCAACGCCATCAAGTTCACCCCGCAGGGCGGATCGGTGCGGATCAAGGTCGGCTGGACAGCTTCGGGCGGCCAGTATCTCAGCATCAAGGATACCGGACCGGGCATTCCGCCGGAGGAAATCCCCATCGTGCTGTCGTCATTCGGTCGCGGCTCCATGGCGCAGAAAAACGCAGATGAAGGCTCGGGGCTCGGCCTGCCCATCGTGAAAGGCCTGGTTGAGCTTCACGGCGGCAACTTCACACTGAAGTCGCAGGTGCGCGAAGGCACCGAAGTGATCGTGATCCTGCCGCCGGAGCGCGTCATCGACGCCCTGCCGCAGCTCGATCCCGATGCGCCCGCCGAAAGCACAGCCCAGATGGCCAAATCCTCCACATCACGATGGAGGCGCAAGGCGGCTGCCTAAGTTTCGCCGCGCCCCTGCATCACTCTTGAGTGAGGCGACTGGACATTCGTGTTGCGCGCAACGACCTTCGTGGGGCGCAAGTCGCGAAACGCCGATGCGCCAACAGGGATGAATTGATGGCTCGATCCACTTCGCTGACGCGGCTCGTCCTTCTGGGCGCAGCGCTCGGCCTGCTCGCATCGCCGCTCGCGGCCCAGCAACGTGGCGGACGCAGCGGTGAGGCCCCGGCCAGCCCGCAAGCGGAAGCGCCCGCCAGCCAGCCGCGCCCCTACCCGGCCAATCAGACCACGTCGCACAAGATCGACATGGGCGGACGCACGCTCGACTTCACCGCCACAGCGGGCAGCATTCGCTTGTCGAACGCCCAGACCGGCGCACCGACCGTGGATATCGCCTACATTTCCTACCAGAAGCCGGACGCCGATCCGAAAACCCGGCCTGTAACCTTCCTTTTCAACGGCGGCCCCGGCTATGCGTCGGGATGGCTCAATCTCGGCGGAATCGGCCCCTGGAGGCTTCCCATGTCGGGAGACGCCACCTCGCCGTCGGCTCAGCCCGTCGTGGTCGACAATCCCGACACGTGGCTTGAGTTCACCGATCTGGTCTTCATCGATCCGCCCGGCACCGGCTATGGACGCATTCTTGGCAATGATGACGTACGCAAGCGTCTGTGGAGCGTTCAGGGCGATCTCGATGTACTCGCCACCACCATCCGCCGCTGGGTGGAAGGCAACAACCGCAGCCTGTCGCCAAAATTCGTCGGCGGCGAAAGCTACGGCGGTTTCCGCACCCCCAAGATCACGCACATGCTGCAGACCGATCAGGGCGTCGGTGTGGACGGCATGATCATGTTGTCGCCGGTGCTGGATTTCGGACGCTTCAACCTGCAGACAGGTCTGTGGGATCTCGTAGCGCGGCTGCCGGCCTATGCGGCCACCGCCCGCGAAGCCAAAGGGCCGATCACGCGCGCAGACATTCTCGATGTCGAGCAATATGCGCAGGGCGAATTCCTTGCCGACCTGATGAAGGGCCCGAAGGACGAAGCCGCCGTTGCGCGCCTCACGTCGAAATTCGCCGACCTCACCGGAATCGATCCCGCCATTGTGAAACGGCTCGGCGGTCGCATGTCGTCGGACGTGTTCGCCCGCGAAGTGAACGGCGCGTCGGGTCGCGTTTCGAGCCTCTATGACGGACGCGAAACCGGATACGATCCCTACCCCAATTCGATGCGTACGAATAACGATGACCAGATGCGGCTTGGCCTTCATGCGCCCATCACGCAGGCCATGGTCGATCTTTATCGCAATCGCCTGAACTGGGTCGTGGAGAATGGCCGCTACCAGTTCCAGAACGAACAGGCGGGCAGGCAATGGGACTGGGGCGGTCGTTCAGCCGAAGCGGTGCGCGATCTGCGCATGGCTCTGGCGCTCGATCCGCGCATGCGAGTTCTGGTCGGGCACGGGCTGACCGATCTCGTCACACCCTATTTCGAAAGCAAGATGGTCCTCGACCAGATTCCCGCTTTTGGCCCTGCCGACCGGCTCAAACTGCAGGTCTATCCGGGCGGCCACATGTTTTATAACCGCGACGCCTCGCGCAAACAGTTCCGCGACGATGTACGGGCTCTGATCGAACGGAAATAGGGTTCACGCGATTGTGACTCCGGCCTTTGGCACGACTGGCCCGCCTGCTGCGTATCTGATTGTGTAACAAGGAGTCGCACATGCAGTCGGAGTTCAGGTCCAGCGCGGTTATCGCATGCGCAGCGATGGTGTTGGCGCTCGGCGCGCTGCCCGCGAAGGCTGATCTGCCCGGCGACGAGATCAAGAAGCTCGTGTCCGGCAAGCGCGTGTTTCTGTCGGTGCCGCTCGGCGGCGAGTTTCCGCTGCGCTACAACCCCAATGGCGTCGTGGCTGGCAGCGGCGACGGTGTCGGACTGGGTAAATTCATGCAACCCACCGATGCGGGCCGCTGGTGGGTGGCCGACAACAAGCTCTGCCAGCAATGGAAGAGCTGGTACGACGGCAAGACGTTCTGCTTCACCATCACCAAGACCGGCCCGAACACCATCGCGTGGAAACGCGACGACGGCTATGCGGGCACGGCGCGGATCACGAATTAATTTGCCTTCCCCGGCACATTCGCCTGCGTGAAAGTCGCCATGTCGCGATGGCACGCCAGCGCTGCTTTGACGACGCCAATCGCCAGCGCTGCGCCGGAACCTTCGCCGAGACGCATGCCGAGGTCGAGCAGCGGCGTCTTGCCGAGGCGGCGCAACACGTCGCCATGCGCGCCTTCCGCCGACACGTGGCCCGCCAGACAATGATCGATGCAGGCAGGATCGAGCGCATGCAGGATCGCCGCAGCGGCGGTCACCACATAGCCGTCGAGGATCACCGGAATGCGCTCCATGCGGGCCGCCATGATGGCCCCCGCCACAGCCGCAATCTCGCGCCCGCCGAGCCGCCGCATCACTTCCAGCGGATCGGACAAATGATCCCAGTGCAGCGCCACGGCTTTTTCAACAGCCGCGATCTTGCGCGCAAGTCCGGCGTCGTCGACGCCCGTTCCGCGCCCAACCCAGTCGGACGCCTTGCCGCCGTAAAGCGCATGATAAATCGCCGCCGCAATTGTGGTGTTGCCGATGCCCATCTCGCCCAGCGCCAGCAGGTCTGTGCCGCCCGCAATAGCCTCCATTCCGAACGCGAAGGTGGCGGCCGCTGCGGCCTCGTCCATCGCGGCGTCTTCGGTGATGTCTTTCGTCGGAATATCCAGCGCCAGTTCGAAAACCTTCAGGCCGATGTCGAAGGTCGCGCAAATCTGGTTGATGGCCGCGCCGCCGGCGGCGAAATTTTCCAGCATGGCGCGCGTCACCGTCTGCGGATAGGGCGACACACCCTGCGCGACGACGCCGTGATTTGCCACGAACACCGCCGTCAGCGGACGCAACACCTGTGGCTGCGAGCGGCCCTGCCAGGCGGCGAGAAACTCGACGATCTGTTCCATCCGGCCAAGCGATCCCTCCGGCTTGGTCAACTCCCGGTCGCGCACCCGCACCTCGTCGACGCAGACCTGCGAGGCAGTCGGCATCATCGGCAGAAGGTTGCGAATATCGTCGAACGGCAATCCGGAGGCGGCCATGGTCAGTCCTGACTGGAGGTAGGCAGCGTCTTAACGAGGGCCGGCCCGTTTGCAAAGGCCGCCGAAATCCAGCATCAAAATGTATGGACCCCGCCCAAGCACCCAACCCGGCCCGCGCCTTCCTTGTCGATCTCGCAGCCTGCTTGCGGTTCTATTCGCGCCTGCCGATTCCTGCCCTTCCATTCGAGACCGATCCCCACGCCATGCCGGACTTCCGCACGGTCATGCGCGCCCTGCCGGTCGCGGGCGCCATCATCGGCCTTTCGGGCGCGCTGGCGCTGGCTCTCGCGGGCGGACTGGGACTTCCGGCGACGGTGGCGGCCGCCCTCGCGCTGGCGGCGCTGACGCTCGCCACAGGCGCATTTCACGAGGACGGACTGGCCGATACGGCAGACGGCTTCGGCGGCGGCGCGACCCGAGAGCGCAAGCTGGACATCATGAAGGACAGCCGCATCGGCACATATGGCGGCGCGGCGCTGGTTCTGTCGTATCTGCTGCGCTGGTCGGCCCTGCAGGAACTTGTGGATATGCGCGGCTTCGAACTGGCGGCTTTCGTACTCGTTGCGGTGGCTGCAGTGTCACGAACGGTCGCCCTGACTCCACTCGCCATGCTGCCTCCCGCCCGCGACGAAGGCGCTGCCTGGCGGGCCGGCAAGCCCGACGCGGCGGCGCTGGCAATTGCGGGCATATTGGCAATGCTCATCGCTTTCCTGCCGGTGCTGGCCGGCGCCAGCGCCCGCCAGTGCGGAATCGCCATCCTGTTCGCAGCCTTCGCCGCATGGGGTATGACGCGCATCGCGGCGCGGCAGATCGGCGGCCAGACCGGCGATGTTGCGGGCGCTGCCCAACAATTGGCGGAAATGGCAGGCTTGTGCGCATTTCTGATCGGCGCTCGGCTTTGACAAATCCGCCGCTCACACCAGATCTGGCCCCATGACCAATCTCTCGCCCTGCGTGAATGTCTGCCGCCTCGATGATGCCGGGCAAACCTGCCTAGGCTGCGGTCGTACGCTCGGCGAAATCACCGCGTGGTCGTCTCTGGGCGCGCAGGAGCGAAAGGCCATCATGGCCCGCCTGACGAAACCGCCCGGCGAAGCTCCGCGCAAAGATGATGCTACAACTGCCACGAGCGCAGCCTGACATGGGATTTGTGATCGTCTTTTCGCTGCTGATCGCCGGCCTCATCGCGCTGATGATGGGGCAGGATGGCCAACCGATTCTGGGCCTGTCGCCGGACCAGTTTGCGCAGGCGACGATGTCCAGCGCCATAGCGATTGCGCTTGTCGGTTCGCTGGCGACCCGCTTTCGCGGTCGCTGGCTGGAGGCGATCCGGGCGCTGGCGATCTGGGGCCTGCTGTTTCTCGGCTTTGCGGCCGCCTACGCCTACCGGTTCGAATTTCAGGCTGTCGCCGACCGGCTGCTGGCCGAACTGATACCGGGACGCGTTACCGCCATGCCGAACGGCGAGGCCTCCGTGGCGCGCCGTCGCGACGGCCATTACAGTCTCGACATGAACGCCAACGGCGTGCAGACGCGCTTCGTATTCGACACCGGCGCAACGAACGTCGTTGTGCGCGCCGAAGACGCCGAACGCATAGGGGTGGAAACGAAGGGGCTCGTTTATAACGTCCCCGTCTCCACCGCGAACGGCATGGCCATGGCGGCGGAAACCCGCATCGCCACGCTTTCCATCGGCAACATTATGGAGCGCAACGTGCGCGCGCTGGTGGCGAAGCCCGGCGCCCTGCACGAAAACCTTCTGGGCCAGTCCTTTCTGGAAAGACTGGCCAGCTATCGCGTCGAAAACGAGCGGCTGATTTTGCGCGGACGCTCGCGGTAGAACTAGATCGGACCGCCGATCAGTTTCAGCGCATCATTGGCGACCGACATGTCGGTCACGCGATCATAGGGCAGGATCGCCTTCTGGATGCCGAAATCGACATTGAGTTGCTGCATGTAATTAATTCGTTCCTCGTTGATCACGAGATTCACCCCGTAAGGCTTGTAGCGCTGCAGATATTCCCAGACGCTTTCGGCCTCCTCGCGACTTGCCGACTTCGCAACCTGCTCACGCGCCTTGAGGAAAGGCTCTCGCCCCTCGGGGCTGTGCAGCATCCGAAAAAGCTTGCCATAGGCCGCCATAGCGCGAACGATGGCGTCGCGCTTCGTTTCAATCGCCTTGTCGGTCGTGAAGGCGCCCTGCAGGGTATATTCGGGCAAGTCCACATTCAGATGGCCGCCCGGAATAAGCCTGACCTTGTATTTTTCCATCTGATTGATGTTATTGCCGTCGCCCAGTCCGGCATCGACGACACCTGCCGAGACAGCGCGGAACACATCGACGCTGGAACCGATGTTCACGAACTGAACCTTCGTGTGATCGACACCCTTCTTCTTGAAGAGCGCAATCGAAAGCTGATGCAGCAGCGAGCCACTTGAACCCGACCCGATGGTCTTGCCCTCGAGATCCTTGAGGCTCTGGATATTGCCCTTGCCGGTGAACATGGCCAGCACCGACAGAAGCGTGCCGCCGCTGCCGATGATCTTCACCTTTCCGCCTTTCTCCACAGCCGGAAAGACCTGACTGAACCCTGTGAGTGCCGCAAAATCCACATCGCCGCCGATGAGTCCGCTTAGAATTTTGGTTCCATCCGAAACGCCTACGACCTTAGCGTCAATGCCAAATTCCTCGTAGAGCCTTTCGTTCTTCATCATCTGCGTCAACGACTGCGACGCAAGGCCCTGTGAATTCGCAATGGTGATCGGCGTCAGCGTCTTCGTCTGCGCAAAAGCGCTCGGCGACAGGCTCATGATGCTGGAGGCCGTTGCGCCGAGCAGAAGATCGCGGCGATCGATCCGGGTAATGTCCGTCATGATGATTCCTCCAGTCGAGTTCTAACTTTCAAAGCCCGCATACTTGCATTGAACAGTTCATCGGCGCCGAGCGTGCGCGGGAGAATTCCCTGCTCACAAGAATACTGGCTCAACATCGCCAGCGAACTGCTGACGTTTTCGACGCCGAACGGCAGCGCATCAATTGCCTTGCTGGCAAGCCCTGCGGCGGCCTTGCTCGCGGCGAGCAGTCTGAAAATTTCGGCGACTACATCCGGCCGCGCCTGCGCCAGTTCGGGCCGCACCACAAACATATGGTTGATCTGCGCACAGCCGTATTTCGCGTACCACGCGGCAGCCGCTGTTTCGTGATCGGGGATCAGACGTCGAATATCTGGATGCTTCGGAGCCGGAAAACCGAAAATGCCGAAATCCGCCTCACCGTCGATCATGCGCTGCTCAAGCGACTTTTCCCTGTTGCTGACGCGCACCACATTCGCCGGGTCAGAATATTCGCCCAGATGCGGATCATCGCTCGTCAGCCAAGTCACCTTCGACAGATCGACCCCGAATTCGTGTTGCAGAATGCCGCGCGCCCAGACGGCTGTCGTTTGCGTATAGGCGCGTCCGACCGCCTGCCGCCCCTCGATGTCTTTCGGCGTCAACTCCTTGCCGCGATACACGTAGTAGAGCGTGTTGTGCTGAAATTTTCCGACGATGCAGGCGGGTAGAAGCGTAAGCGGCTTGTCGTAGATCTTTGCCTGCAGAAACGTCACGAGCGCCAACTCACCTGCGTCGTACTCTCCGTCCCGCACCATCGGCTTGAAGCCTTCGAAAACCTTCTCTGGCCCGCAGAAATCGAACGACACAAGCGGCGACGAGACAGTTCCAGCCTTCAGCGCTGTCGTGAGGCCATATGTCTTGAGGTTAGTCCTTAGATGGACCGGACCTGTTGTCGGATAGGTTGCGGGCATCTGGCTTCGCGGACTTCCTCGCAATCGGAATCTGAACGCCGGACGCGATACGGCATTCATGCATTTCACAGTATTGCGAACGGTCAGTCTTATTCAAAGCTTGACGAGTGCAATAAGTTTATCGAGGCATACTGCGCCGCAACTAGGCGGCCTCACCCATATTAGGACGTCGCACATGCGCCACCCCATCGCGCACGACCTCGATACCCGCGCCGCGTTTCACGGCCTCGGTCGCCAGATGACGCCGCCACGCGCGTGCCCCCGGCATACCGGTGAAAAGCCCCAGCATATGCCGCGTGATATCGGACAGCCGCACGCCCTGCTCCAGTTGCGCCTCGATATAGGGCAGATAGCTTTCGAGCGCGTCGAATTGTGTCGCGACCGGCGCTGGCTCGCCGAACAATTCGGGATCGACCTGCAACAACAGGCCCGGCTCGTGATAGGCCGCGCGCCCCACCATCACGCCGTCGAGATGTGAAAGCTGTTCCAGCGCCTGTTCGATGGTCGAAACGCCGCCGTTGATCGCCGTCGGCAGATCCGGCCATTCGCGTTTGAGTTGATGCACCAGAGGATAATCGAGCGGCGGCACATCGCGATTTTCCTTCGGCGACAGGCCCTTCAGCCACGCCTTGCGGGCATGCACCACCAGCGCGTCGACGCCGGCGTCCACCACGCTGCGCGTCATCGCCCACAAAGCCTCATGCGGCTCCTGATCGTCGACGCCGATGCGGCATTTCAACGTGACGGGGATTTTCACAACTGCCTTCATGGCGGAAACGCATTCGCCCACCAGCGCCGGCTCGCGCATGAGGCACGCCCCGAAAGCGCCGTTCTGCACACGGTCCGACGGGCAGCCGCAGTTCAGGTTGATTTCGTGATAGCCATAGTCCTCGCAGATGCGCGCGCAGTGCGCCAATGCCGCCGGCTCCGATCCGCCAAGCTGAACCGCAACAGGATGTTCAGCAGCGTCGAAACCCAGCAGCCGTTCGCGCGGCCCATGGATGATCGCGCCCGTTGTGACCATCTCCGTATAAAGCCGCGCACGCCGCGACATGGTGCGATGGAAGGCCCGGCAATGCCGATCCGTCCAGTCCATCATGGGGGCGACGCTGAAGCGCCACGGGGAATTGGGCCTGGTGTTCAAAACAGAATTATCCATTGGAGTTCGCCCGCCCCGCACAACCGCGGGACGACCGTCTGGCATTTAGGCCAAAATGGCGATACTCATCAAGTTCGCGATGCAAAACAAGAAACTCGCGAGCCACAGGGAGCTTTCTGCGATGAAGTTCGGAAAATCCGCAATCTTCCCCCGCGTTGCGCTGATCGCAATGGCCCTGACATTTTTGCAGGCGCCGGCCTTTGCGTGGGGTGAAGTCGGCCATCAGGCGGTGGCCGCCATGGCGGCGCGGTTGCTGAACGAACCGACCAAGCAAATGGTACAGTCGGTGCTGAAGGTGCGCCCGCACGACATGGCAATGCGGCGCAATGCGCTCTGGGCCAGCCAGAATCCACTGCGCGATACGCCCAACTGGCACAATGCGTCGGTTCCGCCAAACGGCGGCGCGTATGATCCCGCCCGAGACTGTCCAGGCGGTTCCTGTATCGTCGAAAAAGTCGGCGAATTGCGCCGCACGATCGTCGATCCTGCCGCAACCGCAGATGCGCGTTCGGACGCGATGGCCTATCTCATCAACTTTGTCGCCGACGTTCACATACCGATGAACGCTGCCGGAGCGCCCGGGGCTTTGTGGATCAAAATCAGCGACAAGACTCAGAAATTGAATTTGTGGTGGGATGACGCTTTCGTCAGGCTGATCGGCGACGAAGCGCTGACTATTTCGGCCATTCTAGCGCCGAAAATAACCGCCGATCAGACAAAGCTCTGGAGCAACGGAACGCCCGCCGACTGGACGAATGAATCTTTCGCTGTTTCGCGCGAGTTAATCGCCCGAAACAATTTGCAATTGAACGCCCAGTCAGGAAGCGCGGAAGCCGAGGCAGTCATTCTGACGCCTGCTGCGCTGGAAGACATCAAAACAATTGTGGCTCAACGCCTCGCCATGGCGGCGGTGCGCCTTGCGTGGATCCTGAACAACGCCGGCAAATAAAAAGCTTCAGGACGCTTTCGCCAGCAAAAGCAATTGGCCACCCTCGACGAGCTGCGCCCCCAGGCGATCTTTCTCATCGTAGCGGAAATGCGCCTGCACGGTAATCAGCAAAACCTTGCCGCCCGGCCTGTACCAAACGGCATTGCTGAAGATTTCCGTCACGTCGAGAATGCCCGATGATTCCTTGTCGTCCACAAACGGCGCGACCGGCGGCGTGTATTGTTTGTCAACAACATCGCCGAATTTCGCCGGATCGAATCTTATGATCGTCGCAAACGATCCACTGTTCGTATCGTAGGCCCAGACTTTCGGATTGTGACGCGCCCCGCCGGTGTCTTCGCAAAGATAGATGATGCCGTCGCGGTCGACCGTGACATTGTCGAACATGTCACCGCCCTCGGTTCCATCAAGCAGCAGTTCAATCTTTCCTGTCGGCGCTCCATCGGTGGCAATTTTCGTGACGTCGTCGAATGTGATCGCCCAAAGCCGCGAGCGACCGATCTGATTGGCGTTCAGCAGTTCACCCAGCGCACCCGGCGCAGAAAAATTGTTCCGATCCGTGGTGACGAGATAGAAAACGTTTGCATTGCGCGGATCCCACGCGCCGTCTTCCGGGCGAAGGAACGAGGTGCCCTTGTTGGGCGCGGCAAGCCTAAGTTTCTTGCCGACGCCCTTGCCGACAAGTGTTTTCGCCAACCCAATGTTGGCGTCGCGCGACTCGTTCGAAACGCCCTCGACCGCAAGGCTGTATAGCTTGCCGCCAGCGAGGCCTGCCTTCTGCACAGGCGAACCTTCCGTCTGCTTGGCGCCGAGCCAGACATAAACCTGATAGCTCCCGCCATCCGACATGCCCATCACGACCGTCGCATCGCCGGTCGACGGATTAGCCACAAGGTTTTCAAATGCGGGCGGCGGATCGGAGCGGTCCCCGCGCTTGCCGAAGGCAAAGTCCGTCAACTCATAACAGGCGTGTTCCTCGACAACCCATCCGAAGGCCCTGCCCGCCCCGCCCTCTTCGCCATTGAGAAAGATGCGACCGTCATAGCCCTTGCGAGAAGCGTCATTGTAAAAGGCCGAAACCGGCGCGAGATCGGCGGAACAAAAGCGCCCGAGTTGGCGCTGCTTCTCGGGCGCTTCGGACGCAGGCTTCAGCCCGCCATCGACTTGCAGAAAAAGTTTCTGCGGCGCATCGACAAAGTCGCGTCCGCTGACAACTTTCAACGTGTCCTTGTTGATGACCCAGCGCGACACAAAAGCGCCCGCGCCGCCATGGCCGCGCATCGCCCCCCGCCCTTCGGTGATCTCGTGATTGATAAAAACCGTGATCGAGCCGTCGCCATTGTCGAAAGCCCCGAGGCCATCCGGAATGCCCGCGAACCTGTAGCCATTCACATCGTTTCCGACCGTCAGCAGCGCCGTGCTGCTCCAGCCGGATGCTGTCGGCACCACATAGGGCGACGCTGGCGCAGACAAGGTCGTCCCGATCGCCGGCCCGGGCAAACTCGAAGGACCGATATTGGCCGGTGATCCATAAGGGTTGAAAGTCGTCTGGGCGCGCGCTGCGCCAGGCAGACCGCCCGGCATCGCCGAGGCGGCTCCGAACGCCGCAGCATTCTTGACAACATGACGCCGCGAAACAAAGGCGTTTCTGTCAGGCCCGGACTTCTTCATGCCATCCTCGCAACAGGCGTCGGCTCTTCAAAAATGGGCCTATCCGAAAAAGCGCTCTCGCTCGCCGTGGTCGTGTAGGTCCTGAGCAATCTTGTGCGTCGATTCCGGCGCGATGGCGTCGGAAAAAATCCGGAACGGCAATTCCTCCAAAGCAATGTGCATGACGACCGACGAAATCGTCCGGTCCGCCAGCCCGTGCAACATACGCGGCTTTGTGGACGGAAACCCGCCATCGGGATGCTGGTTGAATTTCGGCTTGAAGTGCCGGATCAGGGCCGCCTCGCAAAGCGTAATCTTTTCTGCATCGTCGGCCTCCACGCGGCTTGCGGGCCGCCCGGCTACTTCGAGCAAAAGTACTTCGAGGCGGTAGCCGTCCGGCACGCCGGTCGCATTGATCTTTTTCACAATCTCGCTCTTGCGCAATTGCTCGACCGCATTGCGCGCGCCCGGGCCGCCGAAGACCTGCCCGATATAGAGCGCATTGAAATCGAGCTTCACGAACTCCTCGTGGAGGCGCGCCAAGGCGTGTTCGGTATCGGGAAACATCCGCTTTCCGGCCGCATCGACCAGCGTCCACGCGCCCTTTTCCTGCTCCAACTCCCAGCCCGGCGGAATGGGCCACTCGGGCGCATGATCCTGCCCGAGCACGTGATAGACGGTCGACATTTTCTTGCCCGTCTGCACCACATTGACGAGTTTGACCACAGGCCGCAGGCCGATCATGAAGATCTGACATTTGACGATCGTGTCACGGTACTTGTGGTAGATCCCCTCGTCGCCGAGCGACGCCGCCGGCAGATAGAAATACCCGACCGCATTCATCTCAAGCTGATGCGGGTCTTCACTCGCCTGCGTCGAGCCGTTTGCCATTTTCGTTGCCATCTTGTTCCCAGCCCGCATGTGCCTGTTGGCGAATTGACCGGCACGTTACTGACCCGAACGGCCCCGCGTCAATTGCGCGAATTTGTGCGTTTCGGCGTCTGGCTTTAGGTTCTGTGCATGATCGAGAATCCCGCCTTCAAGTTGATGCGCAACGTCATGGTCTCCCTGCGGGACGGCGTGCGGCTCGCCACGGATATTTACCTCCCCGCAAACGCCGCGGGCTCGCTGCCAGTCGTCCTTGAACGCACGCCTTACGGCAAGCAGAAGCCATCGCGCTCGGAACTCGCCGTCGGCGAAAAGAAGCCCATGAGTCGCGAGGCCCTGGCTCAGGTCTTCACCGCCGCAGGCTATGCTTTCGTTGTGCAGGATTGCCGGGGTCGCTACGATTCAGAAGGCGAGTTCATCAAGTATTTGTCTGAAGGCCCCGACGGTTTCGACACGATTGAATGGATCGCCAAACAGGACTGGTGCAACGGTCGTGTCGGCACGATGGGGCTCTCCTATGCTGCCCATACGCAACTGGCCGCAGCCTGCCTGTCGCCGCCAGCGCTCGCCTGCATGGTGCTGGATTCGGGCGGCTTCTCGAACGCCTTTCGCTGCGGCATCCGACAGGGCGGCGCGTTTGAGTTGAAGCAGGCCACTTGGGCATGGAACCAGGCCAAGGAGAGCGGCCTCGCCGAAAGCAATCCGCTGATCCGCAACGCCCTTGAGGCTGAGGACATTCACGCCTGGTTCCGTTCCATGCCATGGAGCAAGGGGCGCTCGCCTGTGCGCTGGGAGCCCGAATACGAGGCCTATCTGCTCGATCAATGGAGCCACGGAGCCTTCGACGACTATTGGAAGAAGGTCGGCATCTGGGCCGCCGGACACTACGATGCGATCCCCAATGTCCCCGTAGCGCTGATGTCGAGCTGGTACGACGCCTATGTATTGTCGACGTTTGAAAATTATGCAGGGCTCGCCCGCAATGGCGCACGACCGCTCTCGCTCGTCATGGGGCCATGGACCCACGGCGACCGCACGAAACGTGTGATCGGCGACGTGGATTTCGGCGTGGCAGCAACCTTTGACGGAAATGTCGCAAAAAGCTGGCTCGACTTCCGCCTCGCATGGTTCGCCCGCTGGCTCAAGAACGAGCCGCAGAAAGACCAGCCGCGCTCCCGCCTGTTTGTCATGGGCGGCGGCAGCGGCAAGCGCACCGCAGCAGGCCATCTCGATCACGGTGGCCGCTGGATCGACTCAACCGACTGGCCCCTGCCCGCCACAGATTTCCGCTCATTCTTCCTGCATCGCGACGGTGCGCTTGGCGAACAAAAGCCCGCCGGAACTGAGGCTACGCTCACATACAGGTTCGATCCGCTCGACCCAGTTCCCACCATCGGCGGCGCGCTGACCAGCGGCAAACCGGTGTTCGAGGGCGGCGCATTCGACCAACGCGAGGATGCGCGCTTCTTCGGCTGCAAGAACCCCGGCCTGCCACTTTCGGCCCGCCGCGACGTACTGACCTTCGAAACGGAGCCGCTGGCGCAGGATCTGGCGGTTGTCGGCCCCATCAGCATCGAGCTTTGGGTAACGAGCGACCAGCCCGACACGGACTTCGCGGCGAAACTGATCGACGTTCATCCCCCCTCTGTCGACTGGCCGACCGGCTTTGCGATGAACATCACCGACGGCATTTTCCGCTGTCGCTATCGCAACTCATGGAAGAAGCCCGAGTCGATTGCCAAAGGTGAAGTTTTCAAAATTGTCATCGAACCTTTCGCCACCGCAAATCTGTTCAAGGTCGGGCATCGCATCAGGCTCGACATATCGTCGAGCAATTTCCCCAAATACGATGTGAACCCGAATTCATTTGAACCCGAAGGCGAAGGCCGCGCACCGCGCGTGGCGATGAACAGCGTTTTCGTGAACGGCGCACGGGCGTCGCGGCTCGTGTTGCCGATTGTGAAGCTTGCCTGATGCGTTGATGAGTTCGGTGGCTGCGCTCACATTTGCAAAATGCCGCGGCCGTTGGTCTATTTGACAATCGCTTTACCGATGACGTTTCCAATGCGGGACTGGGGTTCTTCATGCGGCCACAACTCTACGCCCATCCCTTTTCATCTTACTGCCAGAAAGTCCTGACGGCGCTGTACGAAAACGCGACGCCCTTCGAATATTGCACGCTGGGTCCGGATCAACCGGCGCATGAGAGCCGACTGACTGAACTGTGGCCCCTGCGGAAATTCCCGGTTCTGGCTGATCGCGGGAACACCATTCTCGAGTCCACTACCATTATTGAATATCTGGATGTCGCGCATCCGGGCCGCACGCGTTTCATGCCAGTAGATCCGCGTGCAGCGATTGAGGTGAGGATGATGGACCGCATCTTCGACAATTATGTCATGGGCCCGATGCAGAAGATCGTCCTCAACCAGATTCGTCCCGAAGCAAACCGCGACCCCTATGGCGTGGACGAGGCGCGCGCCATGCTCGACAAGACCTATGAATGGCTCGATCGACGCCTGGGCGCAGGGCCATGGGCCGCGGGGGCCGAATTCACCCTTGCCGACTGTGCGGCGGCCCCTTCGCTCTTTTATGCCGACTGGGCGCATGAAATCGCCGCGAACTTCGAAAACCTGCGCGCCTACCGGCAGCGCCTGCTGCAAAGGCCTTCGTTCGCAAGAGCTGTCGACGAAGCCCGTCCCTTCAGGCCTTATTTTCCGCTCGGCGCGCCCGATCGGGACTGACAGAACTCCGAAACGACTCTTGCGCGAGACCCCATTCCCGGCGAAATTTACCCGCGACAGGAGTCGCTCATGCCCATCAAGCTCATCATTGCAAACAAGGCCTATTCGTCCTGGTCGCTGCGTCCGTGGATTCTTCTGGCGACCTTCGGGATTCCCTTCGAGGAAGTCCTCATCCCGATGTATCGACCCGACAGCAAAAAGAAGATGCTGAAATATGCCCCCACGGGAAAAGTCCCGTCGCTGCAGGACGGCGACGTGAGCGCCTATGAATCCATCTCGGTGATCGAATATATCGCGGAGAAATATCCGAAGAAGGCGATCTGGCCGAAGAACAAGGTTGCACGCGCATGGGCGCGCTCGCTCTCTGCCGAAATGCACGCAGGCTTTCAGGGACTGCGTCAGCATTGCCCGACAAATTTCCGTCGCGAGGTGAAAGAGCGCGAACTCACCCCGCAGGCCGCTGACGATGTGAAGCGCATCGAGGCCGCATGGGCGGCGGCGCGCAAGAAGTTCGGGCGTGGCGGACCTTTCCTGTTCGGCAAGTTCACCGCCGCCGACGCCATGTTCGCGCCGGTCGTCAATCGCCTGCACATCTACGATGTAAAAGTCTCGAAGACCTCTCGCGCCTATATGGACGCCATCATGGCGCTGCCCGCATGGCAGGCCTGGATCAAGGACGCCCACGCCGAAAAGTGGACGAACGAGATATACGACTCGATCTAGTCCATGCAGGAGCCCGCAGATGAGGCGCGCGCCTATACGCGCACCATCTGGACCATTGTGGCGGGAATTTCGCTGCTGTGTGCGGGCGAAACGGCGCTCGCCCTGCATCTCGACAATCGCCTGCTGCTGAAGGATGCGCTCGAATGGGGCTATGACATCGCCATCTATGCGGTCGCAGCGATCAGCTTCGGGCGCGGCGAAAATGCCGAACGCACATCGGCGCTCGCGATCGCATTCGTGCTGCTCATTGCAGGCCTGCAGGGCAGCTACGAAGTCATTCGAGCCATCTTCATCCCGCCTGTGATTGAAGCTGTGACAGTCGGCTTTTCTGCTGTCTCGATCATCGTCGAAGGAATTGCCGTCGCGGTCGCGCTATCGCGGTTTCGACACACGACAAATCCACTTATCGAGGCGACATGGCTTAGCGCCCGTAACGATGCTTTTTCCGCAACCGCCTTCGCGCTCGTGATGGCCGCTGCGCGGCTCGCCCCCATGCGCTGGCCCCAAATGGCCGTGGACGCCTTTGCGGCCGCTTTGGCCTTTCAGGCGGCTTGGGCCATCACACGCGATGCCTGGCCGCTGCGAGCAAAAGAGAAATAGCTATTCTACCGTCACGCGCGCTTTCCACAATTCCCACGGGCGCGCGATGGTTTTCATCACAGTCGCGTCCGCATTGGCGCCCTCTTCAGGCGAGAGATAAATCAATGGCCCGTCGAGCCCCATCGCCTGCCGCTGCATTCTGGCATTCTCTTCGGTGAAGACGGCGCGATAGACGGCTTCCTGAATTGTACGACCCACCGCCACATTGCCGTGGCCGCGCATCAACGCAACCGGCTTGTCGCCGAGTTTTTCCGCCAGCGCGGCCCCCATGGCGTTGTTGCTGACCAGCATGTCGGTGAAGCCGAATTTTTCGCGAATATCGAAGATCGGCACACCCTGAGCCAGAAATCCGCTCATGTGAAAAAGCGCCCGCATGGGCGTGCGCGAAATCCCGAACGGAATCACAGACGGAGAATGCGAATGCACCACCGCCGTCACATCTGGCCGCGCGCGATAGATCTCGCCGTGAATGTAACGCTCCAGATACGAGAGCCGCGTCTCGCCCGCCACCGGTTCGCTGTCGGCTGCAAATTCCATCAGGTCTGCGCGGCGCACCAGCGCCGGCGCGAGCGACCGCGACAGAATGAAATGATCGGGTTTGTCCGGATGCCGGATGCTTACATGCCCATAGCCGTCAAGCACGCCCTGATCGGCCAGTATACGATTGGCGGCGACGAGATCGCCCAGCAATTCCGCATCCACAGGCCCGGCGGAATGGGGTCTTTGCACACCAGAGCCCGGCGCATCGGCCGGTGTGGCGAGGAACCCGGAAGGTGCGCAACATCCGCAGCGCCAGAATTGCAACAT
Source organism: Beijerinckiaceae bacterium (assembly GCA_947478455.1). Classification (GTDB taxonomy): domain Bacteria; phylum Pseudomonadota; class Alphaproteobacteria; order Rhizobiales; family Beijerinckiaceae; genus Terripilifer. The sequence continues at coordinate 40,976 of CANJWR010000007.1, forward strand.
GCTGTTTCCTCCGACAGCGCTTGGCCGCGCCTTTTGGATTTCGTATCAATTGCGCCCCGGCCTCCCGCAGGCCGTGCGCTATTGATAGGGGTCTAGCCCATGCCAACGCAACAGAAGATCGCACTCGTCACAGGAGCAGGCTCAGGCATCGGGCGCGCCTGTTCTGTTGCGCTGGCCGGCGCGGGTTTTACGGTCGTGCTGGCGGGGCGACGGCTCGAGCCCCTGACAGCGGTCGCCGATGACATCAGAGCCGCAGGCGGCGCAGCACTGGCGCTCTCGTGCGACGTCGCCGATGAAGCGCGGGTGAAGGCCCTGTTCGAGACGACGCACTCCACATTCGGACGGCTCGATTTCCTGTTCAATAACGCCGGACTTTTCTCGCCCAACGTAAATCTCGAAGATCTCGAAGTGGCGCGCTGGCGCGCGATTGTGGACGTGAATCTGACAGGCGCTTTTCTCTGCACGCAAGCCGCTTTTCGGTTGATGAAGGCGCAATCGCCGCGCGGTGGCCGTATCGTCAACAACGGCTCGATTTCAGCCCATGCGCCCCGCCCCAATTCCGCGCCCTACACATCGACCAAACACGCCATCACCGGCCTGACGAAAGCCACATCGCTGGACGGACGCAAATACGACATCGCCTGCGGGCAGATCGACATTGGCAATGCCGAAACCGACATGACCGGCCGCATGAAAGCCGGCGTGCCGCAAGCCGATGGCTCGGTGCGGCCTGAACCACTGATGGATCTCGATCACGTCGCTCGCGCCATCGTCTACATGGCAACTTTGCCACTGGACGCGAATGTTCAGTTCATGACCATCATGGCGACCAAGATGCCGTTTGTCGGACGCGGATAAAAACATGCGTCAGAATGGAACTCTTGTGGAAGGGGCTTGCTGTTTGGCGCGGGTTGAGGAAAAATAGATGAAACATTGTCAGGACAATAGTCCGGCATTAGCAAATTTGAGGAAACGCGCCCCAGATTTCGGGATGCAAACGGGGGATACATGATCGACTACAAGCTGATCTCGGTCGACAGCCACATGACCGAACATCCAGATTGCTTCAAGCGCGTGCAGAAAGAATATGGCGATCGCGCCCCACGTGTCGTCGAGAACCCAGAAGGGATCGGCAAAGGCCTTTACTTCATCATGGAAGGCCTTGAGCCGATGCACGTCGGCTATTTTGCGCTGGGGAACGTTGTCGAAAAGCCGCACGGCCGCAAGGAGATGCTGATCTACCGCAACTCCGACGAGTTCAAGAAAACCGTTACCAAATTCCGTGAGGAATATCGCTACGAAGATCACAAGGCGGACTGGAATGCGCCCGACTATCTGGCGGCGCTGGAACGCGACGGCGTCGATATTGCGCTGATCTATGCAAGCTGGGCGCGCTACAATTTCCATATCGAAGATCCCAAGCTGCAGCGTTCACTCTTCAGCTCATATAACGAGCATATGCTCGAATGGGCGGCCCACGCACCCAAGCAGCTGTTCATCGCGCCCCTGCTGTCGATTCTGGATGTCGAACTCGCCTGCAAGGACATGCGCGATTATGTGAAACGCGGATGCAAGACAGTGCATCTTCCGACACAGATTATCGGCAGCGGTTTCTATGAAGAAAAGTATGAGAAGCTCTGGGCCACGGCGGTCGATCTCAATATTCCCCTGAGTGTTCACGCCAATTCGAGTCAGGGGCGGCCGATGAAATTGCATGGCCTCGCCAAGCGCGAAAATGATCCGCGAAAATATATCATTCGCGGAGATTTTAACCCCAACGGCGGGCCGCAGGCTGGCTGGGAGTTCATGAGCAACCTGATCTTCTCGGGCGTGTTCGATCGCTATCCGACTCTCAAGGTGGTCGCATCCGAGTTCCAGATGAGCGATGCAGCCGCCGCTTACGAAGCGATCGACTATCGCGTTGGTCGTGCGGCGACTTACGATTCCGAGCGTAACGTCAACAAGCGCTGGCCGTCGGAATACCTTGCCGAAAATTGCTATTTCGGATTTGAGGACAGCCGAGCCACTGTTTTGACGTCGCCCTACTTCGGCAAAGACAATTTCATGTGGTCAAACGACTATCCGCATTTCCAGACGCCATGGCCGCATTCGGTGCGTATTTTTGAGGAAAATTGCGAAGGCATAGATCCTGCCATCGCACGCAAGCTTGGTCGCGACAACGCCAACAAGATCTACAAATTCTTCTGAGCTTGAGCAGACCTGATTGCCCGGCAATCAGGTTTGTCGCCCAATCTCGCGATAGAAAGTATAACGATGAAATTTGTGCTTTTCGACGACTTCAAGCCAGGCATTCTGAACGACGATCAGGTTTTCGATATATCGAGTCTGCTAAGTGGCGTCGATTTCGCACGCCATCCACGCGACACAGTTCAGCAACTCATCTCCCGTTGTGAGGAACTAAAACCTCGCATGACGGCCATGATCGCCCAGTCTTCGGGTGTTCCGCTTGCGTCAGTCCGGTTGCGCCAACCATCTCCCGATCCACAGCAATTGCTGTGCGCAGCAAAGAACTACAAGGACGGGCACGAGACTCCGCGTGTCGACTTCTTTTTGAAGGCGCAGCAGACGATCATTGGGCCCAATGATATGATTGAATTGCCGCCAATCGACGCCAAGGTTTTCAACGCAGAACCCGAACTTGCCGTCATCATCAAGAAGCCGGCGCAGAATGTCAGCGCCGCCAACGCCATGGATTACGTCTTCGGCTATACGTGTTTTCTGGATGTTTCGGCGCGCAAGGTCAGCCCAACCTACTATATTCACAAGTCGTTCTGGACGTTCGGTCCTATCGGACCTCATATCGTGACAGCCGATGAGATTCCCGACCCCCACAATCTGCGGATACGACTTTGGGTCGACAACGATTTGCGTCAGGATTTCTCGACCTCCCTGATGGCCAACCGAATTGAAAGACTGATCGAAGTCGCTTCGTCGGTGTGCCCATTACAGCCGGGCGATGTGATCCCGACCGGCACGCACCATATCGGCCTTGGACCCATTCAGGACGGAGAAACCGTCACGATCGAAATCGAACGTGTCGGCCGGATGAGCGTCAAAGTGCGCGATCCACGCAAACGAACCTGGGAAAAGCCCCTGCCGCACACTGCCGGCATGACAGTTTGATCTACCGCACTCGCTCGAAGCGCGGATAAAAATTCAGGACGCACGAAAGCAGCGTCCATCAGGGAGGAAGACATGAACGCCATTTTGCGAAGGACTACGCTTGCCCTGTCGGCAGCCATGGTGCTTGGAGCAACGCAATGCGCAACCGCCCAGAACGTGGCTGACTTCTATCGCGGCAAGACCGTGACGTTGATATCACCGGATGCGGCTGGCAGCGGTTATGACGCCTACGGACGGCTCGTCGGTCGCTTTATTGGCGAGTATATCCCCGGAAAGCCTAGCATTGTCGTTCAGAACATGCCGGGCGCCGGTGGCGTCATTCAGATGAACCATATGTTTAATGTCGCCGCAAAAGACGGCACCGTCTTCGGCGTCATGATGCACGGTTCCCTCTTTCGGCCGATCTTCGATCCGCGTGAGGTTCGTTACAAGATTGATGGTTTTCGCTGGCTCGGAAGCGTCACGGCCATCGACGTGATCGGAGCCTTCACAAAGGACGCCCCGGTCAAGACTGCCGCAGAGCTTTTTGAGCGCGAGGTCATCATCGGCGGTTCGGGCGGAACAACGGTTTATCTACCCAGGTCCGTCAACGGAATTCTGCAAACAAAGATGAAGCTGATCACCGGGTACAAGAGTACGACCGATATTCTGCTTGCGATGGAGCGCCGCGAAGTTTCGGGCGTCGTCGGGATCGGGCTTGACAGCATTCAGACATCGAAGGCCGGCGGCGCAGTCGATAATTTCAATATTCTGTTCCAGATGGGCGCAGCGCGCAGCCCCGCCCTGCCTGACGTGCCGCTCATCCAGGAGTTCGCAAAGGCTCCGGATGATCGCGCCACTCTCGAAGCTATTTTTGCCAGCTTCTCCATTGGACGCGTATTCGGCGCGCCAGCAATTCCAGACGACCGCTATGCGGCGTTGCGTGAAGCATTCGAGAAAACCGTCAAGGACCCTGCGTTTGTCGAAGCTGCGCAAAAGCAGCGCTCGACGGTAGGATACGTATCGCCCGCCCAGATCGACCAGATCATCGCCAAAGTCTATGGCCAGCCTGAAACGATCATAAAGCGGGCAGCGGCGGCCATTGCCGAAGGTCCCTGACTTTTAATCCACCCCAGATGCCCTCGCCTTCTCGTCTGCAGCACCCGGACAGCAGACGAATTTTCACCTGTGCGCTGCGCCTCCAGGCGCTTGCAGGTTTGGCGCACAGCCTTAAATTCCCTCCGCATGGCCTTGCATCTGCTGAAACTCTGCGTCGGCGCGGAATCCATTCGTGACATGGAAGAATGGATCGAGGAGCGGCTGGCCGACAAGCGTCAGCGCGGCGAACCTGCTGAGCAGAAACATACGACCCGCATGGTTCCGAAGCGCGCCGAGGAGCTTCTCGACGGAGGCTCACTCTACTGGGTCATCAAGGGCCAGATCGCAGCAAGACAGGTTCTGAGCGAGATACGGCCTTTTACGGATAGCGAGGGCATATCGCGCTGCCATCTGGTTCTGGAGCCGGTGATGATTCCCGTCATCCCGCGCCCGTGCCGTCCTTTTCAGGGCTGGCGCTATTTGAAAGATCACGAGGCGCCGAAAGACATTTCAGCCGGCGCCGGCGAACTCGCCGAAATGCCCGAAGAGCTGCGCCGCGAATTGCGTGAGCTGGGATTGCTCTGAAACGGAAAGGCCGGACCTCAATGCTTGAGCCGAGGCCGCTACAAAACAAAACGGCCGGGGTAAAACCCCGGCCGTCTTTTTGAGTTCACTATCCGGTCAGACCGACGGGATCATCTTCAGCACCGGGAACCAGGTGCCGAAATAGGTCGGCGGCCATGGGATCGACAGCAACTGGTCGAACACGTACCAGATGAAGATCGTCAAACCGACAGCCTGCGGAATGACCAGTTTCCACGGCTCCGGCCCTTCGTAGCGCATGTAGGCGACAACGAAGAACGGCACGGTCGGGATAAGGCCGAACACCGCCATGGACGCCATGAAGGCCAGCAGCCAGCCGAAGAAGATAGCCGCACGACCGTAGATGACGTTGGTCGGAACGTGATCGGTGTCGGACTCGAGATCCATGTGGATCTTCTGTTCGAGCTTTTCAATCACTTCCGCATTCAGCCCCAGCTCTGCCTGATCTTCCGGACGACGGAAAATCGCATTCAGCAGACTGATGGAGCAGAATGTGAACGCCAGCGAGCCGACGATCAACGGAACGATCTTGGCGCTCATGTTCCAATGCGAGGCTTCGAACATCATGTAGCCAAGCACACAGAGGATGAACACCGAGAACAGATGTTCCGGCTGCAAGTTCGGCTTCGCATGGAAGCCGGACATCATCTTCCTGATGCCGCCGTGGATGCGGACGTCCTGCATGAAAGGACGCACCAGACCCCAGATGGCGATCGCAAACAGCACGATCACGATCGGACGGCTGAACCAGGTTATGCCATAGCGCTGGATCGAGATGAAGAGATAGCGCTCCACAACCTCACCCAGCACGAGTCCCAGCACCAGCGGCGGGCGCGGGAACTTCATCTGCTTCATCATCCAGCCGAGCACGCCGAAAATCGCCAGCGTGTAGAGGTCGCCCCAGTTGCGGGTGCCCTGGAACGCGCCGATGTAGATGATGCCCAAAGTGGAGGGCATGATCAGCGTGTAGCGCAACGTCGCCAGACGCGCGAACTGTTCGGAGAACAGGTAGCACAGACCGGCGCCCAACACGTTCGCAAGCGCAACGCTCCAGACCATGCCGTAGGTGACGCCGAGGTTCTTCGACAGCATGTCCGGTCCGGGGACCAGTCCATGGATCATGAACGCGCCCATGAGGATCGCCATACCGGCAGAGCCTGGCACGCCGAACGCTACGGTCGGCACGAGAGCGCCGCCCTCGCGCGAGTTGTTCGCGCTCTCGGAGGCGATAACGCCGCGCACGTCGCCGCGCCCGAAGGTCTGGGCCGCGCCCTTCTCGGTGCGCATCGCGTGACCATAGGCCAGCCAGTCGACGACCGCGCCGCTGATGCCCGGGATCGCGCCAAGCGCCGCTCCGAGCCAACTGCAACGCAGAACCAGCCACCAGTGCGTGAAGCAGTCCTTCGCGCCCTGGATCATGCCGGACGCATTGGTCTTGGCCAGATTGCCCGCGATGGCTGTGCGGGCGATCGCTAGATCCGCCAGTTCGGGCAGGGCGAACAGGCCGAGCACGATTGGCACAAGCGGTGCGCCTTCCCACAGGTATAGCGAGTCAAGCGTCCAGCGCAGCGTTCCGGTCTGCGGATCGGAGCCGACCATCGAGATCATCAGCCCGAGGCCCGCAACGGTCAGGCCGCGCAAGGGCGTATTGCCCGACAGCACGGCGACCATCGATATGCCCAGCACCGCGAATCCCAATAGTTCGGGTGATCCGATGAACAGCATGATCGGACGAAGGATCGGCAGCGAAATGCCCATCAGGATCGCGCCGAACACGCCGCCGAGCATTGACGACATATAGGCCGCGCTGAGCGCGCGGCTGGCTTCGCCGCGCTTGGCCATCGGCAGACCGTCAAGCACCGTCGCTGCTGATCCTGCGCCGCCAGGCACGCCGAACAGAATCGCCGGAATGGGGTCGCCTGTCGCGGTGGTCGATGCGAGACCCAGCAACAGCGCCATGGCAGTGTAGGGGTCCATGTTGAACGTGAACGGCAACAGCAACGCTGTTCCGGCCAGTCCTCCGATACCGGGCAGAATGCCCAGCACCAATCCCATGACGACGCCGGCAGACAGCATCATCAGTCTGTAGGGGTCCATGATCATGACAAACGCATGACCGGCCGCCCCCAGCATATCGGTTTCCATTGCCCCTCCGAAGTCCCTTGAGCTTTTGATTACATAAATTTTCTGGCTGCGCGGGATGGAAAGCGCGCAGGTCTTGTGCGGTCGCCGTCAGACGACCTTTTACGGGCCGGCGTTTTGCGCCGGCCCGTAAATTCCTCTGTTGACTATTCTTCGCGCTGGCCGGTCAGATTCAGCAGAAGCTGAAAGATGTTGACGAAGTTCAGGTAGAGCGAAAGCGCGCCGAACACGGCCAGCTTGGTCAGCGATTCAGCGCCGTGGTTTTCGGCATATTGTTCCTTGATGTTCTGCGTATCCCACGCGGTCAGGCCGGTGAAGATCAGAACGCCGAGGATCGAAATCGCGAACTGCATCACGCTCGATCCCAGAAAAATATTCACCAGCGACGCAATCACGATGCCGATCAGACCCATCATAAGGAATGAGCCGAAACGGGAAAGATCGCGTTGCGTCGTGTAGCCGTAGAGGCTCGTGGCGCCGAACATGGTCGCGGAAATGAAGAACGTCCGCGCGATGCTTGTGCCGGTGAAGACAAGAAAGATGGAGGCCATGGACAGGCCCATCACGGCGCAGAAGGCCCAGAAGGCCGCCTGTGCGGTCGATGCCGACATGGTCTCGATCTTGAACGAGAAGAAGAACACGAACGCCAGAGGCGCAAGCATCACGACCCACTTCAGCGGCGTGCCGAAAATCGGCTGGTAGAGCGCGGGCGTCGAGGCGATGAACATCGCCACCAGACCCGTGACGGCCAGCCCGAGACCCATAAAGTTGAACACGCGCAGCATGTGCTGCCGCAGCCCCGCATCGAACTGTGCGGCTGTCTGGGTGGCGGTATTGAAACCTGTATATTGCGGTGTTGCCATTGGTCTCCCCTTCCGAAAGCTCAACGCATCGTGTCAAAAATCGCGTGTGCGGCGCGACGCAAGGGACGCCCGGCCTTTTCGCCAGTGATGGCGAACAGCAGGGATCCCTTTTGCCAATAGAATGTTGTGTCGTTGCCGTTACGCGTCATCGTCGGCTGAATGGTTACGTTGTTGTCCACATGGGCTGCAAACAACGAAACCCTGCCGAGCGATCCTGTCTGAACTGCAGCTTCAACGCTTGCACCCTGATGCGACGGAAAAACCTGCACGTCCGTCACCTGCCAGGCTGGCGGCAGAGACGGCATTTCGATCCTCGTCGAGGCGAAAATCTCGTCGCGATCGTACGACTGGGAATGCGACTGGCTGGCCATCCGCGAACGAATGATCTCGGTGCGATGCGCCTGCAGCGCATCTTCCAGAAACGCTGGCGGAACCGGCGCGGCCTCGGAGCCCGAAATGTGCAGAAGCCCGGATTCGTCATGGGCGAACCAGCCCACCGCAATCAGGAAGCCAACTGCTGCAACCTTGCGGAAGCGCATGATCATCCCGCGCCAGAACATGCCGGTTTCCAGACGGCCGGCGGCGTCCACGGTCTGGCGAGGAGCCCGGCGCAGCGCCGTCCCCAGCGCCATGCGCAAAACATCGCGAGAACGCAGATCTGCCATCACACGGGCAGCCACCTGCGGGTTGCGGGCCAGATAATCTTCGACGACCAGAAGACGGGCGGGCTCAAGCTCGCCATCGACATAGGAATTGAGGTCGTTTTCGGAGACCAGACTAGTCATCCTTGCCTCCAATAATGCGAAGGGCGGCGCGCCTGACTTCAGGCGACTCCTCACCCGACTCGATGCCGCGGATCGCCGCCCGGGCGCGCGACAGACGGGACATCAATGTCCCCATGGGAATTCCCAGCGTTGCGGCGGCGTCCTGATAGGACATTTCCTCGACCGCCACGAGATGAAGCGCCGCGCGCTGCTCGTCGGGAAGAGCTAGAAAAAGATCCAGAATCTGTTTCAACCGAAGCCGGCTGTCCTGATCCTCGACCACGGCCTCGACCGACAGCGCCGCATGGGCCTCAGCCCGGCGGGCTTCGGCCCCCTTGCGCCGCCAATCGTCCACGAAGACATTGTGAACAATGGAGAAAAGCCATGTCCGGAGACTGCCGACGGAGCGGTAGCCTTCCTGCTTTTCGTAGGCCTTCACCAATGCGTCGTGAACAAGATCCTCGGCCTGCGCCTCGCTGCGCGTCAGCGAACGCGCGTAGCGGCGAAGGGGATCAAGCAGTCCGACGACGTCGAATGAATTGCTGTCAGCCATGACCCATATACGAACGTCGGATGCGGTCTATTCCGCGCTCCATGAAATATTTTTTAACTCATTTCTGGAACGTATCCGAATCATTTGCGATTTCCGCTGAGACACACAATCTGATATGGGTACAACCGCTCTGCGGTCTCTCCCCGAGGTGGTTTTGGCCGACAATTCCAGAATTCCCGCAAATCCTGCCCCGGGCTCGAAGGGCGTCGCGTCCTTCCTCGAACAGGTGCGCCAGACCCCTGCCCCACATGAGCGCAGCAGTCGCGGTCGGCTGGTCTTCGCGCTCGACGCCACCATGAGCCGACAGGCGACTTGGGATCTCGCGCAGGGCCTGCAGGCTCAGATGTTTCGCACGACGGCTGCCCTGGGCGGCCTCGACGTCCAGCTTGTCTATTTCCGGGGCTTTGCCGAATGCCGCGCCTCCCGCTTCGTGGCCGACGGAGCGGGTTTGGCCGACCTCATGTCGAAAATTCAGGTTCAGGGCGGCCATACCCAGATCGGGAAGGTGTTGCGCCACATCCGGGAGGAAACCGGGCGGGCCAAGGTCGGCGCGTTCGTCTATGTGGGCGACGCCATGGAAGAAGCGGTCGACGATCTGGCGGCGATTGCCGGCGAGCTTGGTCTTCTGGGCGTGAAAGGCTTCATGTTCCACGAGGGCCACGACCAGAGCGCAGGTCAGGCCTTTCGGGAGATCGCCCGCCTGACGGGCGGCGCCTATGCGGCGTTCGACGCCTCCGCGCCCGGCAAGCTGGCTGGATTGCTGTCCGCAGCCGCCGCCTATGCGGCGGGCGGGCGGATGGCGCTGGAACGTCAAGCCCGCGAGGGTGGCGAGGCGGCGCAAAAACTTCTTTCGCAGATGCGCTGACCGGGATCATATTCGCGCATGATCAATCTTCTCATCGCGGCACTCATTCTCGCCGGCATCATTTACGGCTCGAAACTCTTCGCCACCGCCAGCCCGGCGCTGCTCGCCCGGCTGATCAAACAGGGCGGCGGCGTTGCGGCGCTCGCCCTCGCGACGTTCATTCTGATTCGCGGCAACATGGAAATCGCCATTGGACTCGGCGGGCTCGGTCTCTATCTACTTGGCTGGAGCTCCGGTCCCATCGGGTGGGGCAAATATTTCGGTAATGTGGGTGGTGGCAAGAGCCCGGGCGGCGCATCGCGCGTTCGCTCCGCCATGATCGAAATGGAGCTCGACCACGCCACCGGCGCGATGGACGGGCTTGTGCTGGTCGGCGCGTGGGAGGGAAAGCGGCTGGCGGCGCTCACCCGCCCTCAATGTGAGGATCTTTACCGGACGTGTCTGAACGACGATCCGGACGGCGCTCGCCTACTTGAACCTTACCTCGACCGGCGTTTTCCCGGCTGGCGACCGGCAGACGATTTTGCACGAGACGCGGGGAGCAGTCAGGGCGACGCGCGAGCGCGCGCCTCGGGAAAAATGAGCGAGGATGAAGCTTATGAGGTCCTGGGGCTTGCGAAGACCGCCACGCGCGAAGAGGTGACCAGCGCTCATCGAGCGCTCATGAAGAAACTTCATCCCGACCACGGGGGGACGACGAGTCTCGCGGCGCGCGTCAACGAGGCCAAGGAAGTGCTGCTGCGACGCCATCAATAAACTCCGATACGCAACTGGACGCTGGGACTGAACGGACGAACTAGTTCTTGGTCGTGAAGCACGAGAAGCCGGACCGCTTGAGGCTCTTGCAGGCGGCTTCCGCCTGGCCTTCCTCAAGCCCCGCAAAGCGGGCGCGGTAGAGAGTTTCCCGACCCTTCTGGACTTTCTCGGTGAAAGGATGAGCCGAGGCGAGCGAGCCCTTGCTCTGGGTTTTGGCCTTGGCAAGAAGCTCGTTGGCCTTGGCGGCATCGTCGGTGGCGCCGATCTGGATCATGACGCCGTGCTTGCTGGCTGCGGGCTTCGCAGGCTCCGGCTTGGCTGGCTCGACCTTGGCGACTTTGGTAACGGGCGACGGCTTGGCCGGAACGGGCATTTCGGGCTTGGCCACGACCGGGCGAGCCTTGACGGGAGGTGCGCCCGAGACCCAGCGCATGTTGGGGGTAGCCGACGGAGTTGCGCCGCCTGTCGCGGTGGCCGCGACCGGGCGGCTGGTGGTCGAACCGTCGAGCGCCTTCTGGCTCGGGATTGAAGCCGTATTGGCAGCGCTATCAACCCGCGAGCTGGAAACGACTGCCGGGCGGGCCTTTTCGGGAACCGGCGCATAGGCGCTGACCAAGCCGAGCTGCATCGGTTTGCCGGTTGCGACGAAGGGTTCCGGCTTTACGTCCACCTTCGGTTCGAGACGGGCTTCAACCTTCACTTCCGGCTTCAGAGCCGGCGCATCCCAGCGCGCAGTGACCATCGGGCGGCGCTTCGGGGTTTCCTCGACATCGCGCTCGGCCACCAGCGGGGCCGCGGTGCGTGACGCTGAAGCGTTCTCGATATGCTCCTCGATCAAATTCGCCATGATGTTGTCGCGGATGCCGGCGGAGCGGCCTCCCAACACAACCGCCATGATGCGGCGGCCATCGCGTTTCACAGACGATAGAAGGTTGAAACCGGAAGCGCGCGTATAGCCGGTCTTGATGCCGTCCATGCCCTCGATGCGGCCGAGGAGATTGTTATGGTTGCGCATGTTGGCGCGGCCGTAACGGAAATTATGCGTCGAGAAATAGGCGAAATAGCGAGGGAAGCGTTCCTGAATGGCGCGGCCCAGCGTGACCAGATCGCGAGCGGTGGTGACCTGTTCGTCGTCCGGCAGGCCAGATGCATTGGCGTAATTGGTGCGTGACATGCCGAGCGATTTCGCCTTGGCGGTCATCATTTCTGCGAAGCGCTCTTCTGTCCCACCGATATGATCGGCAATCGCCGCCGCCACGTCGTTGGCGGATTTTGTGACGACGGCCTTGATGGCGTTTTCCACCGAAATCGTCTGGCCGGGACGCAACCCCAGCTTGGAAGGAGCCATTGTGGCCGCATGCGCGGTCATCTCGATGTCGGAATCAAGCGAGAGCTTGCCACGTTCGAGCTGCTCGAACAGCATGTACAGCGTCATCACCTTGGTGACAGAGGCCGGATGCCGGAGATCGTTCTCGTTGCGGGCGAAAAGCGTCTTGCCGGTATTGATATCGACTACAAGCGCCGCAAACGGCGGCGTATAGGCCGGGCTGGTGCGAACCGAAGTACGACGGCGCGTACGTGCTTCTGCCGGTTCAACAAGGGCCGACAGGCTGAGCACGACGCCAAGACCAGCGAAAAGGGCGACGACTGTCTTCCGACCGAACGTTACGCAACGCATGCAACCCACTCCAGTCCACAAATGCGGGACCGGAACGAGGTTCAGACGTCACAATCGTCTGGGCGTTGCCGGAACAGCACATTCGAAGACCGTAAGGGAATGCGGTTACGCAGCGGTTAATTGCTGGTTGTTCGAATCGATAAAGATGCAGACGTCGCCACCGATTAGGCTTGGGCGATCAACCCGATGGGGGATTTATCCCCAAACTTCCCGGGAGACATCCACCACAAGTTTAAGTTTCGCGGCCTCTATCGCTTCAGTCATCGCGCCGCCAACTTCCGCATTTGTGGCGAAACCGCATTGCGGACTCAGCGCCAGACGGTCGAGATCGATGAAGCGCGCGGCCTCGTCGATGCGCCGCTTGAGATAGTCGGCAGTTTCCATCTCTGGGATTTTCGGCGCGACCAGTCCCAGAACGATGGAGCGATCCTTCGGAACCAGCGCCAGCGGCTCGAAACCGCCCGACCGCTCGGTGTCGTATTCCAGAAAGAAGAACGGCACTTCAATGCCCTGAAACACCGCCTCCGCGATCGGGTCGTAGCCGACATTCGCCTGCCAGCTCGGATCCTGACTGCGGCAGATGTGGAGGCCGACGCGCATGTCCGCCGGAACGCCGCGCAGCACGCGGTTCACGACGTCCACATAGAGAGGCAGCAGATCGCGCCAGTCGTCGCCGCGCTCTTTCAGGAGGCCGCGCGCACGCTCGTCGCCGAGTTTAACCAGCGAGGTTTCGTCGATCTGCACATAGCGACAGCCGGCGGCGTGCAGCGACGCGATCTCTTTATGATATGCGCCCACCAGATCGGACCAGAAATTGTCCAACGTCGGATAGGCGTCACGGCTGATGTGCTCGCGGCCCGCGCGGTAGTGAATGTAGGCCGGCCCCGGCAGAGTCACCTTTCCTGTGCGGCTCGTGACCGACGCGAGGAAGCGGAAGTTCTCTGCGTTCTGCGGGCCCTTCCAGGATACTTTTCCGGTCACGGCCGGAATACGTCGCGCGGTGCGATGGCCAAACGTCTGCGACTTCGACCAGCCCTCGGGTTCCGTCATGCGGATTTCGACGCCGTTCAATCCGCCGATAGTGAAGGAATCCGAATAGGTGCTGCGCCGCAATTCGCCGTCGGTGACGACCTGAAGCCCGGCGTCTTCCTGCAGCTTCACCACGTCGCGAATGGCAGCGTCCTCAACAGCCCGCAAGCTTGCGGCGTCTCGAGCGCCCGCATCGAACTCCGTGCGCGCCGCCCGCAAGGCGGCAGGTCGCAGAAGGGAGCCGATATGTTCGGCGCGAAAGGGACGATGCTGCATGGGGTTCCTCCGATTTTGCGGCACCTTAGATGGAGCCTCTTCACGAAGGAAGGCCGGCCAGTCTATTTCCCCGCCAGAAATGCCCGCCACTGGTTCGCATCGCCGTAGAAGGCATTGCGATCAACCTTGCCGCGAATGCCAGGCACTTTTCCGTCCGACTGATATTGCCAGAACGTCCATTGCCGCTGCGGATAGGGCACATGCGGCGGATGCTTTGTCGAACGCACCCAGACCGGATAATCGCTGAATTCATTCGGGTGCATGATGGACGCGTAGAAGTCCACCGTGACGTAGATGACCGGCTTCTTGCCGTAGTGGCGTTCCATATCGGCCAGCATCTCACGCATGTCGCGCAGAACTTCCTCGCGGATCAGCTTGCGCTTGCAACTTTTTGAGGTTGGTGTCGCCTCAACGTCCAGAACCGGCGGCAGCGCATCCGGGTCGACCGGGACGTTCTGCTTGAACCAGTTTATCTCTTCATGCGGGGGGCGGCACCAGAATACGAAATGATAGGCGCCGCGCGGAATGCCGGCGGCCTTGGCCCCGAACCAGTTTTGCTGGAATTTTTCGTCCATGTGGTCGCCGCCCTCGGTCGCCTTGATCCAGGCGAACTGGACGCCTGAGGCTTTCGCGGCATTCCAGTCGATATTGCCCTGATACTTGGACACATCGATTCCGTGAATGGCGAAGTCTTCCGGATGCGGACCGGAGAAATGAAAATTGTCTGAGCGCGGGCGCTCCAGATTGGAGATGCCCGTGCCGCAACCGGTCAGCGCGAGCGCCGAGGTCGCTGCTATTATGAACGGCCGCGCTAGCGGCCAAAGATGTCTGAGAGCGTGCATTGCTGCAAAATAGACCTGTCAGGGTAACGCTTCGTTAATGGCCGACGCGAACGCTACGATTCTGTCGGCGCAGTCCGCAAACGAAATCTGTCGCCATACTGCCACAGATTCCGGATCGTCTATTGGTGATTGATCGCCACAACGCTGGTTTTGCCGGCCTCGATCAAAGCCATACGGAGCAGCCATGTCAGGAAGCTGAGATTTTCCGAACGGGAAATGGAAAGCGCCTCAGTTATAAGCGGAACCAAGGCGTCCAGCCCGGTCTCCTGCACGCCGGCCGGCAAGCTGTGTCCTGAGTCGGCGGTTCCGCCGACGATAACGCCCAGGACGTGTACTCGACCGTCGGCGGCTACCCGGCACTTTTCGCCACGCATTTCCACTTCCTGATCCTGGCCGATCCGGAACGGAATCACGAACGGCACATCGATCAGAATGGATTGTGACAGAGATCGCTCTACGCGCTCTTTGTCGGCTTGATTGATCTGGCAAAGCATATCGTTCAGGCGCATCAGATCGCAGTCGGGACCAAGCTCGAAGCCGATCAACTGACGTGCGATGGAATCGCAACTGACGATTCCGGTTTCAATATCCCAAAGGAAGCCGCCGGCCTGCGTCGTCGCCACCGAATGATTGTCCCGGTCACCAAAAGGTGTTTTCCGCTCCATTGCCGGCTCGTCGCTGTTTCATGTGGGTAGCGTGTCCAGCACCCCTCCGGCGATGAGGTAGACCATCAACTTGAGGTTGCGCTTGCTGCGATAGCCTTTTGCCTTGCGTTTGGCGGCCTGGACGTTTCCGTTGATGGCCTCCAGAAGTCC
>CANJWR010000008.1 GCA_947478455.1 Beijerinckiaceae bacterium
CCACATGCTGGTCTATTCCATGCTCATCGGCGTCGGTCATCTGTTCCTGATGGCCAGCCACCAGATGCTTTGCGTGCGGGCGGGTGGCGAACACGGGCGCGATGTCGCATTCGGTAATTTCACGGTCTCGCAGGCGCTGGGTCAGGGGCTCGGACCACTCGTAGTCGGCTGGGTCGGCGGCGCGGCGCGCCTGCCGCCCACCGACACCCTGTTCGGCATTGCGGCAGTAGCGACGGTCCTGTCTATTCTGGTCTCCATCATGGTGCGCCCGATCAGCCGGGCGGCGGCTCCGCCGAAAGACCAGCCCGCCGTGCCGCTGATGGATTTGCTGCGCACGCGTGGACTGGCCGCCACCCTTTTCGCCGCCATCGTCACAATCACTTCGACAGAATTGCTCGGCATCTACCTGCCGCTACTGGGTACCGAACGGCACATCGACGTTGCCCATATCGGCGGCATTTTGACGGTCAGGTCCGTCTTCTCGATCCTGTCGCGTGTCTTTTACGCCCAGATCGTTCGCCTGGTCGGTCGCCAGCGGCTGCTGATGATCTGCATGGCGGTCGGGGGTTGCGGCTTCCTGTTGCTTGCTCTGCCTGTGCCTATCGCTGGACTCTACATCGCCGGCGCCGTGCTGGGCCTCGGGCTCGGGGTTTCATCGACGCTAACGATCACCAGCTTAGTCGAACTGGTGCCAGTACAGGCCCGCGCCACAGCGATGACGCTCCGCATCACCGGCAACCGCATCGGGCAGGTGGTCATCCCGTTTCTGGCCAGTTTTCTGGCGGCCGCTACCGGTGCTGCGGGCGTTCTGGGCATTATCGCCATCAATCTATGGGCTGCAGGCGTAGCGGTTCAGCGCAACCGGCGGAACTTTTCCGGCATCGAAAAGCCGCCCGGCGCTCCGAAGCCCTGATTCTCGTCGAACAGGGCTGCGCTATGAGGAATCCGGTCGACAGTCTTTGTGCAGTGCACTAAATCCGTGAAGCGGTGGCCAATCGCCGCCCCAGTTCCCACAGCCTCATTGCGAGGTTTGTCGCCACGATCGGATGATCGAACGTTTATGCGCCTGAAGCCGGATACATTCGCCCTGACCGTCCTGATGGCGATGCTTTCCGCACTTGGGCCACTTTCGACCGACACCTATCTGGCGTCGCTGCCGTTCATGGCCGCAGAACTCGGTGTATCGGGCGACCGCATTCAACTCACCCTGTCGGCCTATCTGATCGGCTTTTCGCTGGGGCAGATCGTTTTCGGACCGATTTCGGATAAATATGGGCGCAAGCCGGTTATCCTGTTCGGGCTGGCTGTTTATCTGGCTTGTTCGGTGGTCTGCGCCGCGGCGGATTCCGTCGCCGTGCTGATTGTCGCGCGCGGCCTGCAGGCTTTTGCGGCGGCCGCGCCGATTATTCTGGCGCGTGCGCTGGTGCGCGACCTCTACGAGGGTGTGCGGGCTGCGCGAGAATTGTCGGTCATGACGAGCATCTCGGGGCTGGCGCCGGTGATCGCCCCGATCCTCGGCGGCTTTTTGCAGGTCGCATTCGGCTGGCGCTCGGTTTTCGTCGCCATGACCATCGGCGGACTGACCCTGACCGCTCTGGTGGCAGTGCTGCTGCCGGAGACGATCAGGATACGTCAGCAAGGCCCGCTGTCATTTTCGAGCGTGTTCGGCAGTTTCCGCATCGTGGCGCGTAACAGGGCGTTCCTCACTTATGTGGGAATTCAGGCGATGGCCTATACGGGGCTATTCTGCTTCATCTCGAATTCGCCCTTCGTGCTTCAGAATATCTACGGCTTCTCGCCTGTGCAGTTCAGTTTCGGTTTTGCGATGGCGTCCGTGGCGTTTCTCAGCGGCACCTTTGTCAATCGCCGGCTTGTGCCGCGCATCGGGCTCAACGGCACAATCGGGGTCGGGACAGCCTGTCTCATGGCCGGCGGACTTGCGATGATGGCGTGCATTTCAATCTGGCCGGAATCGCCCTTCGCGTTCGTGGTTCCGGCGATGATCTACTTTCACGGAATCGGTCTTATTCTTCCCCTGGCGGTCGCCGCCGCCATGGCGCCGTTTCCGGAACGCGCCGGAGCCGCGTCCTCGCTCATGGGGCTGCTGCAGATGTCATGCGCGGCCATTGTCGGGGCTTTTGTCGGCCGCATGGTGGCGACCAGCGCCATGCCGTTGTCGGTGACGATGGCGATTGTCGGCACTGCGTCTTTCGTCATTTTCCAGTCGACGCGCAAATTCCGACGTGACCCGTCGCACTGATTTCAGGCGATGGACTCGATGGCCGCCAGCAAGCGCAAGATATCTTCCTCGCGCGACAAGCGGTGATCGCCGTCCTTGATGAGCGTCAGCGCCACCGGATCGCCCGCCATATGCTCGACGACTTCGAGAGCATGTCGCCAAGGCACGTCGGGGTCTTCCATGCCCTGCAGAATGTGCACGGGGCAGAACGTCCGGATGGTCTGTCCCAGCAGCAGATGCAGACGGCCGTCCTCGATCAGCGCGCGCGTGACCGGTGTGGGCTCCGGCGAATATTCGGAATGACGCAGCCAGACGCCTTTTTCTTCAATATCACGCTTCGCGTCTGGCGGCAGCCGCACCCACAGCAGGGCCTCGGTGAAATCCACGGCCGGCGCTATCAGCGCCATGCCGGCGAGGCGTTCCGTCTCATCGAGCTTTGCCAGTTCCCGCGCCAGCAGCAGCGAAATCCAGCCCCCCATGGATGATCCGACAAGAATCTGCGGGCCTTCCGTGTTGCGTCTGACCATCTCGACGCTCTCGGCCAGCCATTTGCCGATTGTTCCATCCTCGAAGCGACCGCCCGATTCGCCGTGGCCGGAATAATCGAAACGCAGGAAGGAGCGGCCGCGCGCCGCCGCCCAATGGTCGATGCGCTCGGCCTTGGTGGACAGCATGTCGGACTTGAAGCCGCCGAGCCAGACAATGCCCGGCTGCGCCTGCCCTGCTCCCATGGCCCTGCGCCGCCGGAACGCAATGGTCCGCGCCGCATCGCGTTCTCCCACACGGTCTTTTTCAAGCCCAACGGGTTCGGGCGCGGCCGGGATTTGCGATGAAGTCTGTTTCACGAGTAACGTCCGGAACGATTCTACCAAGGGGCAGCCGCAGATGCGTGACGCCGGGTACATACATCGCGGCGGGGCACAATGCGACCGGAGATGAATTCGCCATTTCGCCATAGCGGCTCGTCGCTGGAAGGCAGGACAATCCTGCAGATCATTCCGGAACTGGACGCCGGCGGCGCAGAACGCACAACGATCGATATTGCGGACGCCCTGACACAGGCCGGCGCGCGGGCGCTCGTGGCCTCGCAGGGCGGGCGGCTGGTGAGCGAATTGCAGGCCAAGGGCGGCTGGTGGATTCCGTTTCCGGCCAAGACCAAGAACCCGCTGCACATGCTGATCAATGTCGGGCGGCTCGAACAGCTTTTACGCGACGAGCATGTCGACATCATACACGCCCGTTCACGCGCGCCCGCGTGGGTTGCGTATTGGGCCGTACGCCGAACACGCACGCCTTTCGTGACGACCTATCACGGCGCCTATGCGGGACAGTCTGCGTTCAAGACCTTCTACAATTCCGTCATGGCGCGCGGCGAAACCGTGATCGCCAACTCGAATTTCACGAGCGACCGCATTGCGCGGCTGCATCCGTTTGCGGCCGATCGAATCAGGGTGATTCCGCGCGGCACGGATTTTCGCAAATTCTCGCCAAATGCGGTCGATCCCCAGCGCGTGCAGCATCTGCGCGAGCAATGGGGCGTCGATTCCGATCAGCGCATCGTTCTGCTGGCCGCACGCCTCACCGGCTGGAAAGGCCAGAAGGTTCTGATCGAGGCCGCCAAAAAGCTGCACGACAGGGGGCTCACGGACGTCAGCTTCGTGCTCGCCGGAGACGCACAGGGCCGCGATAGCTACGTGCGCGAACTCGATACGCGCATCGCGGCGCTGGGCCTGAAGGGGATCGTCCGGCTCGTGGGCCATTGCGCCGATATGCCGGCGGCTTTTCTGGCCTCGTCGGTCGTGACTGTGGCGTCCACCGAGCCCGAAGCCTTCGGGCGCAGCGCCGTGGAGGCGCAGGCCATGGGGGTTCCGGTGGTGGTGACCGATCTGGGAGCCGTGCCGGAAACCGTTCTGGCGCCGCCCGAAGTCGAGTCCAATGCCCGCACCGGCTGGCGAATTCCGCCCGGCGACCCGCAGGCGCTGGCCGATGCGCTCGAAAATGCACTTGGACTGGGCGCGACCGCGCGGGATTCGCTGTCGACGCGCGCCCGCGCCCATGTGGTCAGCCAGTTCTCGCTGGAGCGGATGTGCGCCGATACGCTCGACGTTTACACAGCGCTGCTTGAAGCGCGCGAACAACAGAGCGGCTGAATTTACGGGATTCGGGAACCATAGACCTTGAGTCCAGTTGACACTCGGCCCGGAACCATGATTCTGCCCATGGGTCCGGTCTCGTAGCCATTGGTTACGGGGCCCGAAGGCATATATATGCAGGGTCCGACGATTTTATACGAGGAGTTCGCACATTCGCCGTCCGATGAAAGCACCGCCGACCCCGCAGAAAGACGGGCATCGCATCAATCGCGATATCCGGGTCCGCGAGGTCCAATTGATCGATCACGAGGGACAGAACCGCGGCGTGGTCGAGATCTTCGAAGCGCAGAAACTCGCTGACGATGCCGGACTCGACCTCGTCGAAATCGTCCCCAATGCAAATCCGCCGGTTTGCAAAATCCTCGACTACGGCAAGTTCCGCTTCCTCGAACAGAAGAAGGCGGCCGAGGCGCGCAAGCGCCAGAAGATCGTGGAAGTGAAGGAAATCAAGCTTCGGCCGGGCATCGACGATCACGACTACGACGTGAAAATGCGCGCCGTGCGGCGATTCTTCGAGGAAGGTGACAAGGTCAAGGTGACCCTGCGTTTCCGTGGCCGCGAAATGGCCCATCAGGATCTCGGCTACAAGCTGCTGGAGCGCGTGAAGCAGGAGACCCTCGCCATCGCCAAGGTGGAGCTGGAACCGTCGATGGAAGGCCGTCAGATGGTCATGGTTCTTTCGCCGCGCTGACCGGTTCAGCGCGCGGACTGCCTGATTCAGGCAGAATGTCTCATGTCGAAGTCGCCGCAGCGGCGCTTCGACGGCTTTCGGCCCAAGCAGCGCTGTGATAGTTAACCCGCCTCAAAAAGCTCCGGCGAGCGTGCCGGACTGAGAACAGATAACGAAGGAACGCCATGAGCGACCGGCGCTCGAGTTTCAATTACGAAGATTTGCTGGCCTGCGGCCGCGAAGAACTTTTCGGCGCCGGCAATGCCCAGTTGCCCCTTCCGCCGATGCTGATGTTCGATCGCATCACCGAGATTTTCGAGCAGGGCGGCGAGTACGGCAAGGGCTATGCCCGCGCCGAATTCGACATCAATCCCTCCCTCTGGTTCTTCGACTGTCATTTCAAGGGCAATCCGGTGATGCCCGGATGTCTCGGGGTCGACGCCCTTTGGCAATTGACGGGCTTTTACCTCGGCTGGCTCGGCAATCCCGGGCGCGGCATGGCGCTTGGCGTCGGCGAAGTGAAATTCTCCGGTCAGGTGCGCCCGACCGTGAAGACCGTCACTTACGGCATCGATTTCAAGCGTGTCTTCAAAGGCAAGCTGGTGCTCGGCATCGCAGACGGCTGGGTCGCCGCCGACGGCGTGCGCATCTATGAAGCCAAGGATCTTCGGGTTGGCCTCGCCAAGCCGGAAGCCGCCTGAATTCAATATTCCGTTATGCGGCCGCCACGGCCGTCAGGAGAGATGATCATGAGACGCGTCGTCGTTACCGGCATGGGGATCGTATCCTCCATCGGCAACAACCCGCAGGAAGTGCTGACGTCGCTGCGTGAAGCGAAGTCGGGCATCGTGCGCGCCGACAAATATGCCGAACTCGGATTCCGCTGTCAGGTTCACGGCGCGCCGACGCTTGATCCGGAACCTTTGGTTGACCGTCGCGCCATGCGCTTCCACGCCATGGGGACCGCATGGAATCATGTGGCGATGGATCAGGCGATCCTCGATTCGGGACTCGAAGCCTCCGATATTTCCAACGAGCGCACCGGCATCATCATGGGCTCGGGCGGACCGTCGACCCGCACGCTGATCGAAGCGGCCGATACGGTTCGCACCAAGGGCCCCAAGCGCATCGGGCCGTTCGCGGTACCGAAGGCCATGTCGTCAACCGCGTCGGCGACGCTCGCCACCTGGTTCAAGATCAAGGGCGTGAACTATTCGATCTCCTCGGCCTGCGCGACGTCCAGCCATTGCGTCGGCAACGCGACCGAGATGATCCAGTACGGCAAGCAGGATGTGATGTTCGCCGGCGGCTGCGAAGAACTGGAATGGACCCTGTCGGTTCTGTTCGATGCCATGGGGGCCATGTCGTCATCCTATAACGACACGCCGCAAACGGCCTCGCGCGCCTACGACAAGACCCGCGACGGTTTCGTCATCGCCGGCGGCGCGGGCGTGCTGGTTCTGGAAGAACTTGAACACGCGAAGGCGCGCGGCGCGAAGATCTACGCCGAAGTCGCCGGCTATGGCGCAACTTCAGATGGCTACGACATGGTGGCCCCGTCTGGCGAAGGCGCAGAACGCTGCATGCGGCTTGCCATGTCGACGGTGAACACGCCGATCGACTACATTAACCCGCACGCCACCTCGACGCCTGTCGGTGACCTCAAGGAAATCGAGGCTATCCGCAAGGTGTTCGGCGCCGACAATTGTCCGCCGATCTCGGCGACCAAGTCGCTCACCGGCCATTCGCTCGGCGCGGCCGGCGTGCAGGAAGCCATCTATTCGCTGCTGATGATGAACAACGACTTCATCGCCAAGAGCGCCAACATCACCGAACTCGACCCCGCCTTCGCGGACATGAACATCATTCGCGACCGTCGCAACAATGCAAAACTGGCGACTGTGATGTCGAACTCCTTCGGGTTCGGCGGCACCAACGCCACGCTGGTGTTCAAGCATGTCGACGCCTGACGCGCCGCTGCCCACAGGCGACCTGATGCGCGGCAAGCGCGGCCTCATCATGGGCGTGGCCAACGACCATTCGATTGCGTGGGGCATTGCGCGCGCTGTCGCCGCGCAGGGCGCAGAACTCGCCTTCACCTATCAGGGCGAGGCGCTCGGCAAGCGCGTCAAGCCGCTGGCCGAAAGCGTCGGTTCGAAACTCGTACTGCCCTGCGATGTCGAGGACATTGCGAGCGTCGATGCGGTTTTCGAATCGTTGAAACAGGAATGGGGCAAGCTCGATTTCGTCGTCCACGCCATCGGCTTCTCGGACAAGAACGAACTCAAGGGCCGCTATATCGACGCCACGACGCGGGAGAACTTCACCCGCACAATGGTGATCTCCTGCTATTCGTTCACCGAAATCGCCCAGCGCGCCGTACCAATGATGAACGAAGGCGGCTCGCTGCTGACGCTCACCTACGGGGGCGCAACGCGCGTCATGCCGAACTACAATGTCATGGGTCTCGCCAAGGCCGGGCTTGAAGCCAGTGTGCGCTATCTGGCGGGCGATCTCGGCCCCTCGGGCATTCGGGTCAATGCGATTTCGGCTGGTCCGATCCGCACCCTCGCGGGCGCGGGCATCGGTGAGGCGCGCGCGATGTTTGCCTTCCAGAAGGCCCATTCACCCCTGCGTCGCCCGGTGACAATCGAGGATGTGGGCGGTTCGGCGCTCTACCTTCTATCGCCGCTGTCGTCGGGCGTCACCGGCGAGATCCACTTTGTGGATGCTGGCTACAACGTCATCTCGATGCCGCGTCCCGAAGACATGCGCGAAGATCAATCGGGCGCATAGCGCCCGGTCGTCCTCAGATCCAGCCGGACCGGCGCCGCCCCGTGAGGCTCGTCACGGCCAGATACAAGATTCGTTTCTGTTCGGTGCGGGCGCGCGCCAGACTGTCGAGGATGAGCCCGCAGGTCGTCATCAGGCATGCAATCAGCATGAGGCCCGTGCAGAGAATTGCGGTCGGCATGCGCGGCACGAGGCCGGTTTCGAACCAGGTCTGAACCAGCGGAACAGCCAGCCCGACTGACAGCGCCGTACAGGCCGCAGCAAGTGCGCCGAAGAAAAGCGCAGGCCGCGTCTCTTTCAGCAGAAAGAAAAACATCGACAGGATGCGTGCGCCGTCGCGCACGGAACGCAGCTTGGAGGATGAACCCTCGGGCCGCTTGCCGTAGGGCAGCACGATTTCAGCCGTAGGCAATTTGAGCTGGCTGGCGTGAACCGAAAGTTCGGTCTCGATTTCGAAGCCGGTCGAAAGCGCCGGAAAGCTCTTCACGAAGCGGCGCGAAAAGGCCCTGTAGCCGGAAAAGATGTCGCCGTATTCTGCGCCGAACAGCGTCGAGTAAATCCTGTTGAAGAGCCTGTTGCCGAAGGCGTGCCCGGTGCGGTGTGCGTCCTGCAGCACATTCTGCCGGGCACCGATCGCCATATCGAGATGATCGTCGACGATCATGGCCACAAGTTTTGGGGCGGATGCTGCGTCGTAAGTGCCGTCGCCGTCCGCCATCACATAAACGTCGGCGTCGATCTCGGCGAACATGCGCCGCACCACATTGCCCTTGCCGGGGCGCGGCTCGCGAAACACATCGGCGCCCGCGAGGCGCGCGCGCTCGGCCGTATCGTCCGTCGAGGCATTGTCGAACACGCAGATGCGCGCATCGGGAAGCGCAGTACGAAAGTCCGCCACCACGCGGGCAATGGTCTTGCCCTCGTTGAAGCAGGGCAGCACGACGGCGACGCTGGTTTCTCCGGGCGCACGGGCCAGATGGCGGTCGCCAGACCCATCGAGGTCGAGATGCGGAAAGGCGGCCCGCAGTGCAGCCGTCAGGCTGGCCGATTCCAGCGGCGCGCCATCGCTCGCCCGAAAGGCGGGAGCGGCTGTCTGGGACGATCTGGCGGCTTGTTCGGCTGACACGGCAAAATCCCGGAGGGGTAACCCGATCTCAAACTTTGTGCGCGAAAGGTTGAGACCACGTGAAAGTCCAGAACCGAATGAAACTGAATTTGCGCCGCACGGGAATTCAAGAATGAGCATCGGGACCGGAAGCGCCGGGTCGACAGGCGCTGCAAGACACGCTCGGTCGGCATCGCTTTTCGATTCACCCCTCAAAGTGGCCCTGCTGGCGGTTTTTCTCGCCCAGATCCTGTCGTTTCCGAAATTCGTAGACGTCTGGACCACGGGCATTTTTCACGACACCGACGACGCTTTGCGGCTCGTGCAGGTGCGCGACTGGATGATTGGCCAGGGCTGGTTCGACCTCACTGTCTGGCGAATGGACCCGCCCAATGGCGTTTTCATGCATTGGTCGCGGGTGCTCGATGTACCGATTGCGGCACTGATCGGCGTGTTCGGAATCTTCGCTCAGGCCGAAACAGCCGAACGTCTGGCGCGCCTTACGTTCCCGGCTGCGATGCACATCGGCTTTTTTCTGGCGATGATCGGGCTGGGACGCAGGCTGCTGGGCGAAGGCGCTGTAGCCCTGACGGCGTTGCTAGCCCTGTTCACCACCGCCACCACCTATCAGTTCCTTCCCGGTCGGCTCGACCATCACGGCGCGCAGATCATTCTGCTGATTTTGATGATCTCCACTTCGCTTGACGCCCTGAAAGACGGAAGCGCTCGCGCCGGATTCCGGGCGGGGGCGCTGGCGGCGCTTTCGCTGGCGATCAGCGCCGAAAACCTTCCCTATCTGGTCACGCTCGCGGCCGCTTTCGGGATGATGTGGATCGTCAAAGGACCTGAGACGCAAAAGGCTTTCAGCGCTTTCGGCGCAAGCCTTGCGGTCGCCACCGCACTGGCGTTTCTTTTGACGGTCGGACCGCAACGCTATTCCTATTTCGAGTTCGACTCGCTCTCGACCACCCTGCTGGGCGCAGCCACCGTGGGCGGCGGGGCCAATGTGGCGCTTGCCGCGCTGTCGGGGCGCTGCCGGTCCGTTGCGTCGCGCATTCTGGCCGCGACCAGCGCGGTCATCGTTATGATCGCCATCGCGATTGCCGCCTGCCCGGCCATTTTGAGCGATCCGAAGCGTGCGCTTGACGCGTACGGGATGGTCGACCCCTTTGCGCGCGAGGTCTGGCTCAGTCAGGTTTCGGAAGCGCAGCCCCTTTGGTCGCTCGTGCTAATGCGCCCGCGCGACTTTCTGCCCATTGCGCTGCCGATGCTGGCCGGACTTCTGGGCATCGCGCTCGCTATTGCGGGCGACCGGAAGGCTCGGGCGCAATGGTTTGTGGTCGCAGGCTTTGGCGGCGTCGGCGTGCTGGCCGCCTGCTGGCAGGTGCGGGCCGCGACCTCGGCTGCGCCGATCCTGATTCTCGGCGGCGCTTGGGCAGTGATGCGCATCGCCGAGATGACGCGCGATGCGTCGGGAAACATTCGGCCGCTTTTGCCGCTGGCGGCCTCCCTGCCGTTTGTGACGATTTTCTGGGCGCAAGTTGCGACCATCAAGGTCTCGTCGCCCGCCACGGCCGCCGTCGCGGCTACGCCATCAAACAGCGCCGCCATTTCGTCCGAGGCCTGTTACGAAACCGCAAGTCTGCGCGCGCTGAACGCACTACCCACGAGCCTGCTGCTGAACCAGATCGATCACGCGGGCTATATTCTGGCGGAGACGCCGCACAGTGTGATCGCCTCGGCCTATCACCGCAACAATCACGGCAATCGCATCGGGCTGAACGCTTTTCTGGCGCGTCCTGATGAGGCTCACGAAATCGCGCGAGCCAGCGGCGCTAGATATCTGGTGATCTGCCAGCCGTCGAACGAGATCGATTCCTACGCAAGCCGCGCCCCGCAGGGGCTTGCGGCGACATTGGCCCGGGGCGAGACCCCCGCATGGCTGGTGCCTATCGCACTCGGCGCCACGCCCTATCGGGCCTACGAAATCCGCTGAAAAAGCCGAATTGAAAAGGCCGGGCTTCTGGCCCGGCCTTTCGAAAACTCATTCTTCAGAACTTGTTTCGCACGCGCAGATCAGCTTGCTGCGCGCACTTTCTCCGGCACCAGACGCACGCTCGACAGCGCCTCCGATGCGCCGGATTCGCCGGCCTCATGATATTCGGCGTCTTCGTTGACGTTCCAGATGTCGTAGACGAGCTTGCCGGCTTGTATGTTTTCCGCCGTCAGCATGGCGGTCATCATCGCGTGGTCCTGATTGTTGTACTTGTGCATGCCGTTGCGGCCCACAAGATGCAGGGTCGGATAGCGAGTCGCCAGTTCGTCGCGGATCGAGCCGACGCGCTCGCGGTAACCTTCGTCGTAAACCGGATAGGCCTTCTTCTGGCGCACGATGCAGCCGTCGAGAATCTCGTCTTCCTGCGCGAGGCCGATGATGGCGAGTTCCTTCTTCGCCAGAGCGATCAGTTCCTCGTCGCTGGCGGTCCAGAGGCCATCGCCCTCGAAGCAGAAATATTCGAGACCCAGACAGGCGAGATTCGGATCGGGCACCATTTCGGGCGACCATGAACGGAAGTTCTGGATGCGGCCGACTTTCACGCTCGGTTCGTGGATATAGATCCAGTTGTCGGGGAACAGATCCGGCTTGTTGACCACTAACGCCACCGTGATGAAATCGCGATAACGCAGATTGTCAGCGGCCGCCATGCAATCCGGCAGCGGATCAATGGCGCGGACCAGTTCGCGGATCGGGGCGGACGAAATGACGTGGCGCGCGCTGAACTGCGCAATACTGCCATCTTCACGTTTTGCCTCGATGGACCAGCGCTGCGCGGCTTCATCGAAGTGCAGACGATGCAGTGAATGACCCATATGGATTTCGCCACCCTGCGCGCGCGTCTTGGCGGCGGCGGCGTCCCACATCATGCCCGGACCCTTGCGGGGATAGCGGAAGCTCTCGATGAGAGTCTTGATCACTTCGCCCTTCGAATTCGTGCCAGAACCGTTCGGGGCGATGGAATTGCGCAAAGCGTTCGCCATCGCAGACCAGAGATCGAGCCCCTTGATGCGCTGCGCGGCCCAGTCGGCGGAGATTTCGTCGCACGACATGCCCCACACCTTTTCGGTGTAGGTCTTGAAGAAGATCGAGAACAGACGCTCGCCGAACTGGTTCGCCACCCATTCGTGGAAAGTCTCGGTCTTTTCGAGCGGGAACATCTGCCGGTACATGAACGACAGAACGCACATGGCGCTTTCGATGTAGCCGAGGTTGCCGAGCGCCTCGAAGGCCTTCAGCGGATAGGAATAATATTTCCCGTCGTAATAGATGCGCGACATGCGCGGACGCTCAATGAAGTCCTGCGGCAGGATCTCGTTCCACAGATCCACCACTTCGCGCGAGCGCGAAAAGAAGCGATGCCCGCCGATGTCGAACAGGAAACCCTTGTAATTTGCGGTGCGGCTGATGCCGCCCACATAGGTCGGGTCGGCCTCGATCACTGTCGTCTTGATGCCTTTTTTGGTCAAAAGGTAGGACGACGTGAGGCCAGCCGGGCCGGCGCCGATAACAAAAACATCATTGGTCATAGGTGGGGCAACAACGTCTTGAGGAAGCGCATACAGTCCGAACGAAACTGCTTCCCTCACATTGCCTCAC
Organism: Beijerinckiaceae bacterium; assembly: GCA_947478455.1. Lineage (GTDB taxonomy): Bacteria > Pseudomonadota > Alphaproteobacteria > Rhizobiales > Beijerinckiaceae > Terripilifer. The sequence continues at coordinate 12,616 of CANJWR010000008.1, forward strand.
AGAGGTTGCCAAACTGTTTTCGAGCGAAATCATTCGACAAATCTTTCTGCCGCACAGAAAGCATTTGTTAACCATGCGCCTAGGGTCTTTGGTTACCGCGGGCCTGTATGGAGTGCGGATGAATTGGCGCCGGGGAACGACATGAGTGATGGAACTGCGCGCGGACCGGTGGGTCCGTCTGCGGCGGATCGCGATGAATTTATTGCGGCCTTCGCACGTCTGCCGGTGCTGGCTGTATCCGCCATCTTCTGGGCGCTTTTGGCCGTCGCACTGCTAAGCAATTTCTGGGGCGCGTCACAGATTCGCATCGCCACGCCGGACGACGCCATGCGGCTTGTCGAAGTGCGCGCCTTTCTCGATGGCGCGGCCTGGTTCAATCCCGTGGAACCGCGCATTGGACTCGACGGTACATATCTCACCCACTGGTCGCGTCTGATCGACGCGCCGATTGCGTTGATGATGCGCGTTTTCGGCGAGACCTTTGCGCTTGCCGCCTGGCCGCTTCTGCTCCTGCTCGTCACCATCATGTCCATGGCGGCGATGGCCGAACGCGTTGCGGGGCGACAGGCGGGATTGATCGCGGCCTTGTTCGGCGCGCTTTGTCTGGCGGGCTTCTCGCAATTCCGCCCTGGAATCATTCATCACCACAATGCGCAGCTCGCAGCATCAGCGGCGTTCGTGGCGCTTTTGCTCGCAGCGCCCGCTAGCCGGTTTGCGGCTGTCGGAGCAGGTTTTGCGGGCGCGCTGGCGCTGGCGTTCGGACTTGAATCCGTGCCGGTACTGGCTGTCGCCATCGCGTTTTATGTCCTTCGTTTCGTCTGGTCGCCGCAGGATTCACGCAATCCGGGGCTGTTCGGACTTTCATTCGCGGCATTCACAGGGCTCTTGTTTGTTGTCACGATCCCACCGTCACGCTGGTCCGTAACCGAATGCGATGCGCTGGCGCTTAACACCTTGTTGCTCGCCACAATCGGCGGCATCGGCCTTTTTCTGGTCGAACAGACGACTTCCCTGCGTTCGCTTGGCCTTAGACTCGCGGGCATGATTGCAGTTGCGGTCGTTGCTGTCGGAGCCTTCGTGGCGAGTGATCGATCCTGCCTTGCAGGGCCATACGGGCATTTCGATCCGGCGCTCTGGCCGGTCTGGCTCGATTATGTGGCCGAGATGCTGTCGGCGAAAAAGCTAGCGGCCGTGGAGCCGATTGGCGCCGCGCTCTATTTTTCGTTTCCGGCCTTGGCGCTCGCGGGCGCGGCTTACATTCTCTGGCGGGACCGCAACTGGAATTCCGTCATGCTGGCGGTGAATTTTCTCGCCTTGTTCGCCATCGCTGTGATGCATGTGCGCGGCGTGCTCTATGCGAGTTTCTATGCTGTGCCGGTGATGGCGATTGCGATTGCAAAACTGCGCGATGCAGGCTCCTTCCAATCGGTTCGCGCCATTGCAATTGCGTTGGCGATCGCCAATCCAGCCTTTGTGGCCGTGGCTGCTGTGGCGATTGTGCCGGAGAACGAGGACAGCGCGCCGCCATCGGCAAAAGGCGCAGCCTGTTTTGATACTGCGGCCTACAAGACGCTGGCGCAATTGCCGCCGGGTCTCGTGCTCGCCCAACTCGATCTCGCAACTTACGTGCTGGCGCATACGCCGCATCGCGTCGTCATGGGGCCTTATCACCGGCTGGATCGCGATCTGGTGTTTGCGCGAAAGCTGATTGCCGGGCCGCCGGCGGATGCGGAAGCACCGTTGCGAAAGTCGGGCGTGACCTACGTCGTCGATTGCGCCGGACTATTGGACCGATTTGCAGATCGCAAGGAACCAATGTCGTTTCGCACAGCCCTGACAGGCGGCTATGCGCCGGCATTTCTGACGCCAGTTCCGATGGGCGGTTCGCCCTTGCTGGTGTGGCGCATGGAGCCCTGAGCTGTCTTCGCAAAGCCGCAATCATGGACAAACCTTAATTTGAAAGCGGCCCCGGTCGCGATTATCAGATTCGGGCGACGTGATCGCAAGGAGATGCCAACGATGAAAGCTCGTCTCGGACTCGCGCTTGCCGCTGCTGCGTTAATTGGCGGCGGAACCCTCATGGCCGTTCAGGCCGACGCTCAGAACGGGCCGCCTCCGGGTGACCGGCCAGCCGATGCCCGCCCTGCGCCCGGCGATGGGCCTGGCCCTCGCGACAATGCGGGACGCCGCGACAACGCGGGACGCGACAGGATGGACCGTCGTGAGCGCGCCGACCGCGATCGCGGCGGCGACCGTCGCGATGATCGTCGCCAGCGTCCGCCATTGACGGCAGAAGACCGCGCCGCCTTTTTCGACGCCCGCCTCGCCGGCGTGCATGCCGGCCTGAAGCTCAGCGCCGATCAGGAAAAACTATGGGGGCCAGTCGAATCCGCCGCCCGCGACATGGTCAAAACCATGATGGAGCTTCGCGAAAAGGCCCGCACAGCCGGTCAGCCCGCAGGTCCGTTCGAGCGCATGAAAGCTGCCGGCGACGCCAGTTCTGCTCGCGGTGCGGCGCTGACCAAAATGGCTGATGCGGCGCAACCCCTCTGGGCCACACTCACAGACGACCAGAAGCGTCGTTTCCGCGCGCTGTCGGGCGGCATGATGGAAGGTGGGCGCGAAGGCATGGGACCGGTCGGTCGTGGACCGGGTCGGGACAATGATCGCGGCCCCGGCATGATGCGCCGTGGCGACAATCAGGACGTCCGTCCCTTCCGGCTCGGCTCCATGGGGCCGGTCGACCGGGTTTATCCCTAGACCTTGACGCCCTGCCCCCCTACCTTTCGGGAAACCGGGAGGAATGGGTGAGCGAACAAATTCAATCGGGGGCCGCGTCGCCAGACGAAGGCCCCCTCTGCATTTCGAAGCAGGGCTATTTCTTTGTCGGCGGGCAATATTTCGAGGGTCCGGACGGTCGCTACATGGGCGGCCAGATGTATGTCGAATACCAGATCCCGCACGATCAGAAGCATCCGTACCCGGTCGTGTTCTTTTCGGGCGGCGGCCAAAGCGGGCTGAACTATACCGGCACGCCGGATGGCCGCGAGGGCTGGGCGCAGTTCTTCCTGCGGCGCGGTTATGCGGTCTATATGCTCGACCAGCCCGCCCGCGCCCGCTCGCCCTCGCATCCGGAAATGGGCGTGCAAACGCGCCATTCGGTCGCCCGCGTCGAGCAGCAGTTCACAGCGCCGTCCCGCAAGCCGATGTGGCCGCAGGCGGCGCTGCACACGCAATTTCCCGGGGCGGGCGTCGAGGGCGACCCGACCTTCGATCAATGTTTCGCCCAGAACTTTCCGTCGCTGGCCAACTTCGCCCGCCAGCAGGAACTCAACCGGGACGCCGGCGCAGCGCTGCTCGACAAGATCGGGCCGGCGATCCTTCTCACCCATTCACAATCGGGAACCTTCGGGTGGCTGGTGGCGGACGCAAGGCCCGGGCTGGTGAAAGCCATTCTGGCGATGGAGCCGTCCGGCCCGCCGGTGCGGGATAATGTGACGAATGGCGCGCCTCACTGGTTCGAGGACGGGCGGCTGACCAAGCCTTATGGACTCACGGCCCCGCCGCTCGCCTACGATCCGCCCCTGAAATCTGCCGATGAATTGAAATTCGTCCGGCAGGATGCGCCGGATGGAGACGGCCTCGTACGTTGCTGGGGGCAGGCCGAACCCGCCCGGCAATTGACCAATCTGCGCGATGTTCCGGTGCTGGTCGTGATGGGAGAGGCCTCGTATCACGCGCCCTACGACCATTGCACAGTCGCTTATCTGCGGCAGGCAGGCGTGCAGGTGGATTTCGTCCGCCTCGCCGATCTGGGCATGGCCGGCAACGGACACATGCTGATGATCGAGAAGAACAATCGCGAGATCGCAGCGGTGGCGGAGGAATGGGTGCGGAGACGATTTGCGCCCTGAGCAGATTTGGGGGCAGCAGTTCGGGAACGTCGGGCTGTTTGATCGACAACAAAAAAGGCGGCCTCTTGCGAGACCGCCTTTCTGATTTCACGCAGAAGCGTAAAACTTATTCCGCAGGCTGTTCGCCGCCGGCGGCTGCTTCTTCAGCGGCCTTCTTGGCGGCGGCCTTTTCCTTGGCTTCAAGGTCTTCGCCGGTTTCCTGATCGACGACGCGCATCGACAGGCGAACCTTGCCGCGATCGTCGAAGCCGAGCAGTTTCACCTTCACCTTGTCGCCTTCCTTGACGACATCGGTGGTCTTGTTGACGCGCTGCGACGACAGTTGCGAGATATGGACGAGGCCGTCCTTCGAACCGAAGAAGTTCACGAAGGCGCCGAAATCCATGGTCTTCACGACCGTGCCTTCGTAGATCTGGCCGATTTCCGGATCGGACGCGATGGACTTGATCCAGTTGATCGCGGCCTTGATCGAGTTGCCGTCCGACGAGGCGATCTTCACGGTGCCGTCGTCGTCGATGTTGATCTTGGCCCCAGTCTTTTCGACGATCTCGCGGATCACCTTGCCGCCGGTGCCGATCACTTCACGGATCTTGTCGGTCGGGATCTTCATGGTCTCGATGCGCGGGGCGAACTCGCCGAGCTCGGCGCGCGCGCCGGTCAGGGCCTTGTTCATCTCGCCGAGGATATGCAGACGACCGTCTTTCGCCTGCGCGAGAGCGACCTTCATGATCTCTTCGGTGATGCCGGCGATCTTGATGTCCATCTGCAGCGACGTGACGCCGTTTTCAGTGCCCGCAACCTTGAAGTCCATGTCGCCGAGGTGATCCTCGTCGCCAAGAATGTCGGACAGAACCGCAAAGCGCTCACCCTCGAGGATGAGGCCCATGGCGATGCCGGCGGTCGGGCGCTTCAGCGGAACGCCGGCGTCCATCAGCGACAGCGAGGCGCCGCAGACGGTGGCCATCGACGAGGAGCCGTTCGATTCGGTGATCTCCGACACGACGCGGATCGTGTAGGGGAATTCCGCCTGCGTCGGCAGCATCGGGCGAATGGCGCGCCAGGCGAGCTTGCCGTGGCCGATTTCGCGACGACCGGGCGAACCCATGCGGCCGGTCTCGCCGACGCTGTAGGGAGGGAAGTTGTAGTGAAGAAGGAAGCGCTCCTTGTAGGTGCCTTCCAGCGAATCCACGAACTGCTCGTCCTCGCCGGTGCCGAGCGTGGCGACCACAAGAGCCTGCGTCTCGCCGCGCGTGAACAAGGCCGAGCCGTGGGTGCGCGGCAGAACGCCGGCCTGGGCCAGAATCGGTCGCACGGTGCGGACGTCGCGACCGTCGATGCGGATGCCGGTGTCGAGAATGTTCCAGCGAACAACCTTCGCCTGCAGGTCATGGAAGACCTCGCCGACGAGCTGCTTGTCGAACTTCGCATTCTCGCCCAGCAGTTCGGCGTTCACCTTCGCCTTGACGGCGTCGACGGCGGCGTAACGAACTTGCTTGACGGTGTTCTTGTAGGCTTCGCGGAGTTCGGCTTCGGCAATCGCCGAGACAGCCGCCTCAACGGCCGACTTGTCGACGGTGACGAGATCGCGCGGCTCCTTGGCGGCTTTTTCGGCCAGACGGATGATCGCGTCGATCACCGGCTGGAAACCGCTGTGGCCGAGCATGACGGCCTCGAGCATGGTTTCTTCCGAAAGCTCTTTGGCTTCCGATTCAACCATCAGCACGGCGTCGGCGGTGCCGGCGACGACGAGATCAAGGTTGGATTCCTTCATCTCGTCGATGGTCGGGTTGAGCTTCAGGGCGCCATTTATGAAGCCGACGCGCGCGCCGCCGATCGGGCCCATGAACGGAACGCCCGACAGGGTGAGGGCGGCGGAGGTCGCCACCATCGCCAGAATGTCCGGATCGTTTTCGAGGTCATGGCTCAGAACCGTGACAACGACCTGGGTCTCGTTGCGGTATCCGTCCGGGAACAGGGGGCGGATCGGGCGATCGATCAGGCGGGAGACCAATGTCTCCTTTTCGGAGGGACGACCCTCGCGCTTGAAATAGCCGCCCGGAATGCGGCCGGCCGCATAGGCCTTTTCCTGATAGTTGACGGTCAGGGGGAAGAAGTCGATGCCCGGCTTGGGCGACTTGGCGGACACGACGGTCGCCAGAAGAGTGGTCTCGCCATAGGTGGCGAACACAGCGCCGTCAGCCTGACGGGCGATGCGGCCTGTCTCGAGGGTGAGCTTGCGCCCGGCCCATTCGAGGGTTTCACGATGAATCTGGAACATGTTTCTTTGTCTTTCATGGTTCGGGAAAGCCGATGGGCCATGAGCAAGACGGCGAGACGCTGCGGCGATCCGCTACAGCGTCCGGCGATCCTGCCCCCGACCGGGCCTCGTCCCGTTTGAACCGGCAGCCCCATGCCGCCGGTCCGGTTACGCGTTAAACGCGCCGCAATAAACGCAAATGGCTGGGCGGCCTTGCGCCGCCCGGCGCAGATTAGCGACGGATGCCGAGACGCTCGATGAGAGTCTTGTAACGAGCCTGATCCTGCTTCTTGACGTAGTCGAGGAGCTGGCGGCGCTGGGAGACGAGCTTCAGAAGACCGCGGCGGGAATGGTTATCCTTGACGTGGGTCTTGAAGTGGTCGGTCAGATTGGCGATGCGCTCGGTGAGGATCGCAACCTGCACCTCGGGCGAACCCGTGTCGCCGGCCTTCGTCGCATAGTCCTTGATGAGCGCCTGCTTGCGCTCGTTCGTGATCGACATCGGTTTTTCCTTTTGGTGAGAAGTTGGCCGGCTCCGGATAGTCCGGAAACCGGTGTTCTGGATCCGCTGACGGCCGGGCCGGGATGTCGTCCAGCGCGGTCGTGAAAACACGGATAGCGCGGGGTTCGTCCCCGCGCTGGGGGCTGTATACACGAAAATGGCGGGAAGGCCAGTGCGGGTTCGGGGTGCGCGTCACATCGGCAGATTGAACACCCGGTGCGGCACGAGTTCGCCGCTTTCCACCGGGCCGAACGCCACCGGCACGCCACCGCAGGCCGCATAGACGATGCCGCCAGCAGGCGCATCGCGCCCGCGCAGAAGGAGCGACTGGCCGCGCCGCAGACGAGCGGCCGCATCGCGGTCGACCACAACGCAGGGCAATTCGGTCAGGCCGGCCTCCACCGACAGGAGCGAGTCACCCACGGTTTCAGGCGCTTCCGCCAGTTCGTCGAGTGAAATGGCGTCAGCTTCCTGAAAAGGTCCGACGCGAGTGCGGCGCAGCGTCGTCACATGCCCGAAGCAGCCAAGCAGACGGCCCAGATCGCGCGCGATGGCGCGCACATAGGTGCCCTTGCCGCAACGTGCCTCGATCACCGAACAAACCTCGTCGCTGCTGATGAGTTCGAGCGAATGGATCGTCACTGGGCGCGGCGGGATCTCCACCACCTCGCCGTCGCGGGCCATGTCGTAAGCGCGTTCGCCGTTGATCTTGATGGCCGAATAGGCCGGCGGCGTCTGCATGATGGTGCCGATGAAATTAGGCAGCAATTCCTCGACGGAATCAGCCGCTGGCCGCAAATCCGAGGTGCGCACAACCTTGCCGTCTGAATCGTCGGTGTCGGTCTCTGCGCCCCAGGTTACGGTGAACCGGTAGGCCTTCTCGCCATCCTGCACAAACGGCACCGTCTTCGTTGCCTCGCCAAATGCGACCGGGAGAATGCCCGAGGCGAGCGGATCGAGCGTACCGGCATGCCCGGCCTTCTTGGCGTTGAACAGAAACTTCAGACGCGAGACGGCCTGTGTCGACGTCATGCCCACAGGCTTGTCGAGAATCAGCCAGCCGTTGACTTCAACGCGTTTGGAACGGGGGGCATTCATCAATCAGCCAATCTATTCTTCGTCTGCCTTCGGCTGCGTCAGATCGCGCTGCACTTCAGGCTTGCGCAGAAGCGCGTCGATCTTCGCAAAATTCTCGAAGCTCTCGTCGATCCGGAAACGCAGATCGGGCGCGAATTTCATGTTGATCCGATGCGCGACTTCGCCGCGCAGGAATTTCTTGTGACGCTCCAGCGCGTCGAGCACCGGCTTCGAATCCTTGCCGCCCAGCGGCATGATGAAGACCGTCGCCAGTTTCAGGTCGGGGCTCATGCGCACCGTCGGAACCGTAACGACATTCGTGTCGAGCACAGGATCGTTGACGTCGCCGCGCGACAACATATCCGCCATGGCGTGGCGAATGAGCTCGGCAACGCGCAGCATCCGCTGCGATGGCTCGCCGCCCTTTTGATGCAAACGTGACATGATCTTCTCCGGCGGGCGCGGGTGTCAGCCGCGCACCGACTTGTCTGTTAGGTCGTTGGAAAAAACGACATGAAGCGCTGGCCTAGAGCGAGCGCTTGATCTCCTCGACGCGATAACACTCGATGACATCGCCTGCGCGCATGTCCTGATAGTTTTCGAACGCCATACCGCATTCCTGTCCGACCTGAACTTCCTTGACCTCGTCCTTGAAGCGCTTCAGCGTCGACAGCTTGCCTTCGTGGATAACGACGTTGTCGCGGATAAGTCGAACATTCGCTCCGCGCTCCACCCGACCGTCCGTAACACGGCAACCGGCGACCTTGCCGACCTTCGTGATGTTGAACACTTCGAGGATTTGCGCATTGCCGAGCATCTGCTCGCGCATGGTCGGCGACAGAAGTCCCGACATGGCCGCTTTCACATCGTCCACGAGATTGTAGATGATGTTGTAATAGCGGATTTCAATGCCCGACCGTTCGGCCAGATCGCGTGCTTCCTTGTTGGCGCGCACGTTGAAGCCGATCACCACCGCTCCCGAAGCTTCGGCGAGCGTGATGTCGGATTCCGAAATGCCACCGACAGCCGCGTGCAGAACGCGCGCCGCCACTTCGTCGGTGCCGAGCTTGTCGAGCGTCGCCATGATGGCTTCGACCGAACCCTGCACGTCGCCCTTGATGACGAGCGGGAATTCCTTGCGGCCGGCCGTCTTCAACTGGCTCATCATGTCGGCCAGCGAGCCTCGGGCGCTGCCGCCGCCGCGCACGCCGACCTTTTCGCGCTTCTGGCGTTCGCGATATTCGGTGACTTCACGGGCGCGAGCTTCGGACTCGACAACCGCCACGCGATCGCCGGCTTCCGGCGCGCCGGAGAAGCCCAGAACCTCGACCGGCATGGACGGACCGGCTGTGGTCTTGTTCACGCCCTGATCGTCGATAAGGGCGCGGACGCGGCCCCACTGGGAACCGGCAACGATCAGATCGCCGATCTTCAGCGTGCCGCGCTGGACCAGCACGGTCGCAACCGGACCGCGACCACGATCGAGACGGGCTTCCACCACGGTGCCTTCTGCCGGACGATCCGGATTGGCCTTGAGGTCGAGGAATTCCGACTGCAGCGCGATCATCTCGAGAAGCTTGTCGAGATTGATGCGTTTGGTGGCCGAAACTTCGACTTCGATCGTGTCGCCGCCGAGCGATTCGACCTGCACTTCGTACTGAAGCAATTCGGTGCGGACGCGGTCGGGCTTGGCGTCGGGTTTGTCGACCTTGTTGATCGCCACGATGATCGGAACCTTGGCGGCGCGGGCGTGCGCGATAGCTTCCGCCGTCTGCGGCATGACGCCGTCATCGGCCGCAACCACCAGAACCACGATGTCCGTGACCTTCGCGCCGCGGGCGCGCATGGCCGTGAAGGCCGCGTGGCCGGGCGTATCGATGAAGGTGATCTGCTGGCCGTTCGGGGCCGTCACCTGATAGGCGCCGATATGCTGGGTAATGCCACCGGCTTCGCCCGAAACCACGTTGGTGGAACGAATGGAGTCGAGCAGCGAGGTCTTGCCGTGATCGACGTGGCCCATGATGGTGACGACCGGCGGACGCGACACGAGATGCTCGTCCTCGTCGGGCGTATCGAACAGGCCTTCTTCCACGTCGGATTCGGCGACGCGCTTGACCGTATGGCCCATTTCCTCGGCGATGAGCTGGGCGGTGTCGGCGTCGATCACATCGGTGATCTTGGACATCGTGCCCTGCTTCATCAGCAGGCGAATAACGTCGACCGCGCGTTCCGACATGCGGTTGGCGAGTTCCTGAATGGTGATCGTCTCGGGCAGCACGATCTCGCGCAGGATCTTTTCCTTTTGCTGGCTCTGGCCGCCCTTGAGGCGCTGCACGCGGCGACGGAAGGCCGCCACCGAACGTGTGCGCTCTTCTTCCTCGGCAGTGGCGCTGGTGACCGTCAGACGGCCACGCGACTTCTGGTCGGCGCCCTTGGGGGTGCGCGGCGGCAGAACGACCTTGATGGGCAAGCCGGGGCGGCGAATGACGCGCTTGACGTCTTCTTCCTCGGCCGGCTTGGCGATGGGGCGCGGCGCGGCTGCCGCAGGAGCCGCAGCGGCGGATGCCGCCACGGGCGTCGATTCAGTCGTTCCCACCGGGCGACGAACGCCCCCGGAGGACGGAGCGGCAGGAGCCGGTTCGCCGCCGGCCAGGCGACGCTTGGCTTCGTGCTCGGACCGACGCTTGGCCTCGGCCTCGGCATGGCGACGAGCGTCTTCCTCACGCTTGCGGGCTTCAGCAGCTTCACGTTCGGCCTTTTCGATGGCTTCACGTTCGGCCCGGGCCTTTGCATCCGCCTCAGCAATGCGGCGCTCTTCCTCTTCACGGACGCGAGCACCCGACAGGGCGCGGTCGCGGGCTTCGCGCTCTGCGTCGGTCAGGGTGCGCAGCACCACGCCCGAAGGGGACCGCTGGGGAGCCTGCGAGGGGCCGCGATTGGTCGGGCCGCGCGGCGCAACAGGCGCGGCGGGTCTGGCCGGAGCCGGGGCTGAACGCGCTGCGGCAGGCGCTGCTGCCATAACCGGTGTCGGCGCGGGCGCGGCAGGAGCTGCGACTGGCGCAGCGACCGGAGCGGGAGCCGCGACTGGCGCGCTGGGCGTAGCAGGCGCTACGGGAGGGACCGCAGGCGCGGCTTCGCGCGGCGGAGGCGCCTTGGCGGTCGGAGGAGCCACAATGCGGCTCTTCACCTTCTCGACCACGACCGCCTTGGTGCGGCCATGGGAAAAGCTCTGCCGCACGACCCCCTGCTCAACGGGCCGCTTTAGCGTCAGCGTCTTGCCGACGTGCAGAGTCTTGTCGCCACCAGAATTCTTCGTATCGTTCATCAGGTCTCGATCCCAGGGCCAGGCCCGTTGGTCAGTCTTTTGCGGCGGCGGAGCGGTCTCCGCAACATTCGTTCAAAAATTCAAGCCCGTAATCCGCAGCCTTACGGCTCCGGATTCTCGGGCAGATCAGGATTCCGTTCGAGGTGCGCAACCGTTGCGGCGACGTCCCCTGCGGCCCTGTAAGCCGCCAGACGCCGGCACCGGGACAGGAAAAAATCGCCTGCCGCGCCTCGCTTCACGGCTGCATGTATCACATTTGTACGTCCCAATGCCAAATCCAATTGGGCTGAATCAAACAGATCGACTTTTTCCGGACTTTCGGTCGACGCGCCCTTCTGGCGCGCCAGCGTCTGGTCCAGTTTACGCACGCCATCCAGTCCGCCGTCGGCGGCATGGATCAAAAAGTGGACGAGCCCGCGCTCGATGGCGGAATCGACCTTGGCTGCGCCGCAAACGATGCAGCCCGCCTTGTTGGCGATGGACAGGGCCTGCAAGGCTTCGCGCTCCAGCAACCAGTTCACATCGGCAGGCAGGCTCTCCGTCGCTTTGGCCTGTGTCTTCAGGCCGCGCGCGAAAATCTGCTTCTTTGTCGCCTGCGTGACAGCATCTGCCGAACACGTCACCCAGACGCCGCGTCCAGGCAGATTGCGCTTCAGGTCTGGCACGACGCTGGCGTCGGGCCCGGCCACGAAGCGGATCATCTCGTCGGGGTCGCGCTTTTCGCGCGTGACGATACAGGTCCGGAGAGGACCCTCTTCATCGACCTCGGCGCGTTGAGCCTTGCCCAATCAATCTGCCTTTCGGGAGCCTCGCGGCTACTTAACCTTCTGCCGGTTCGGTCGGCTCTTCGGCGACCACGGGGGCCTCGATCCAGCCTGCCTTGACACGAGCCGCCATGATCAGCGCCTCGGCGTCCTCGCGGGTGATTTCGAGACCGTCGAAATAGCCCGGCGTCTTCACCGTTTCGTTGTCCTTGCGTTCGGTCCAGCCGACTAGATCGTCGGTGGCGCAGCCCGCAAGATCTTCCACGGTCTTCACCTCGTTCTCGCCGAGCTTTACCAGCATCGTGCTGGTGATCCCCTCTATCTCGAGGAGTTCATCGGCAACGCCCAGTTCGCGGCGCTTCGCGTCGAGTTCGGCTTCCAGAGCGGCCAGATAGTTTCTGGCGCGGTTCTGGATTTCTTCCGCCGTCTCTTCGTCGAAACCCTCGATGGACGACAATTCGCTGATGTCCACGAAGGTCAGTTCCTCGACCGACCGGAAGCCTTCGGAGGCAAGCAACTGGGCGACGGTTTCGTCAACGTCGAGAGCCGACATGAAGGCCTCGGTGCGCTGGGCGAATTCCTTCTGGCGACGCTCGGATTCTTCAGCCTCGGTCAGAATGTCGATGTCCCAGCCAGTAAGCTGCGACGCCAGACGCACGTTCTGGCCGCGACGACCAATGGCAAGAGACAATTGGTCATCCGGCACCACAACTTCAATACGCGCTGAATCTTCGTCCAGAACGACCTTGACGACTTCCGCCGGCTGCAGTGCGTTGACGATGAAGGTGGCGGCGTCGGGCGACCACGGAATGATGTCGATCTTTTCGCCCTGCAACTCGTTGACGACCGCCTGAACGCGCGAACCGCGCATACCCACGCAGGCTCCGACTGGGTCGATCGATGAATCGCGCGAGGTGACGGCGATCTTGGCGCGCGAACCCGGATCGCGGGCCACGGACTTCACCTCGATGATGCCATCATAGATTTCCGGCACTTCCTGACCGAACAACTTGGCCATGAATTGCGGATGGGTGCGCGACAGGAAGATCTGCGGGCCGCGCTGTTCGCGGCGCACGTCATACACAAAGGCGCGGACGCGGTCGCCCGGGCGGAACATTTCGCGCGGGATCAGTTCGTCGCGGCGAATGATGGCTTCCGACTTGCCGAGATCGACGATCACATTGCCGTATTCGACACGTTTGACGACGCCGTTGATGATCTCCCCGATACGGTCCTTGTATTCCTGATACTGGCGATCGCGCTCGGCCTCGCGCACTTTCTGCACGATGACCTGCTTGGCGGACTGCGCCGGAATACGGCCAAAATCGAAGGGTGGGAGTGTTTCGGCGATCCAGTCGCCGACCTGTGCGGCGGGATTCTTGCGGTGCGCTTCGGCGAGCGTGATCTGGGTCGCGTCATTCTCGACCTGATCGACTACCAGCAGAAGGCGCGAGAAGCGGATTTCGCCGGTCTTTGGGTTGATGTCGGCGCGAACTTCGGTCTCCTGACCGTAACGCGAGCGCGCCGCCTTTTGCAGCGCATCTTCCATCGAGCTCAGCACGATTTCGCGCGGAATGGACTTCTCGCGCGCCACGGCGTCGGCGATCTGCAAGAGTTCAAGTCGGTTGGCGCTGATCGCCATGGCTATTCTCCTTCGGCGGATTCAATCCGTTTTGCAGGGTCTATTGCGAATTACTTGGTCGGCTTCTTCTTTGCCGGACCCCATACGGGCTTCGGCTTATTCATGTTGCGGGCCGCGAAACGTCCGGGGCCGCGACGCGGCTGCTCGGCGGGCTCGCCGGTTTCCTCTTCGGGCGGATCTTCGCCGGCTTCCTTGGCTGCCTTCAGGGATTCGCGGATCAGGGCTTCGGTGAGCACGAGGCGCGCATCGTCGACATCCTTGAGCGGCAGAACGACGTCGGCTTCCTCGTCGGCTTTTGCGTCGACGCGGCGCAGGCGCAATCTGGCGTCACGGCCTTCGCCGTCGACGCCCTCGATCCAGCCGCGGAAACGCTTGCGGCCCTCGATCATCACGGCCATTTCAATGCGGACTTCATGGCCGATGGCGCGGGTAAAATCCGTAATCCGAACCAGCGGACGATCAATGCCGGGCGAAGACATTTCGAGATGATAGGCTTGGCTCAATGGATCTTCGAGATCCAGCACGGGCGACAGCGCCATGCTGGCGTTCTCGCAATCGGCGACATTCATCATGCCGTCGGGCCGCTCTGCCATGATCTGCAGCGTCATGCCGTTGTTGGATGAAATTTTCACCCGCACCAGCCGATAGCCGACGTCGCGCAGGACCGGGATCGCCACGCGCGCCACGCGGGCGGCGACGCCGGTTTCCTCGACAAGGCGCGGTTCGTCCAGCAAGGCGAGCGCCTCGGGCGACATGTTGAAGGGCGTAGGGGCTTGCGGCAGCATGGTTCGCTCATGTCCCCCCGACGACCAATTGTTCGCCCGGAGCCCATTAAGGGCGTGGGCAATAAAAAAGAGCGGGTCCCGGCGGGGGCCCACTCTCAACAATCGACCATCCAGAAGACGATCCATATGAGAAACTGATTGGGCACATATACGCGCCTTTCCGGCTTTTGCAAGGTTTTTCGCGACCCGCTTCAAGCCGCCGCTTGCACGAACAGCACAGCCAGCCTAGCCATCTGGTCGGAAATTATCCGGGGAGAATGAAATGCTGGCTGGCTGGTACGAAAAAGGCGGCCCCGCCGACGACGTAATCTGCGTCGGCGAGATGGAAAGGCCGGTTGCGGGCCACGGCGAAGTGCTGGTCCGGCTGCACGCCTCCGGCATCAATCCGTCCGACTACAAGAAACGCGGCAACGCTTCCGCAAAAATGGAATTCCCCCGCATCGTGCCTCACTCGGACGGTGCCGGGGTGGTGGAAGCGGTCGGTCCGGGCGTCGAGGAGTTTCGCCCTGGCGACCGTGTCTGGGTGTTCAACGCCCAGTGGAAGCGCCCGATGGGGACGGCGGCCGAATATATTGCGCTCCCGGCTAGCCTCGTGCGGCATTTACCGTCGAATGTGAGTTTTGCAGAAGGCGCGTGCCTCGGCATTCCGGCCATGACCGGGTACCGGGCGGTTTTTGCCGACGGGCCGGTCCGGGGCAAAACTGTCTATGTGCCGGGCGCCACAGGGCGCGTCGGCGCCTATGCGGTGCAATTCGCCAAATGGGGCGGCGCGCATGTCATCGCCAGCGTCAGCAGCGACGAGAAGGCTGCCGTGGCGCGCGCGCTCGGAGCAGATGTTGTGCTCGACCGGACGCGCGACGATCTGGTGAAAGAGATTCTGGCGCAGACGAAAAATATCGGCGTCGATCACATCGCCGAAATCGAGCTCGGCGGAAACATGCCGATCAACGAAAAAATTCTGGCCGAGAATGGGTCTATCTGTTCCTACGCGTCGGCGAAGTCGCCTGTCGCAACACTCAACATCGGCGCGCGCCGCGCGCGTAACTTGTCAGTGCGGGTGATCTTCGTTTATCTGCTGTCGCCACAGGCGATTCTGGAAACATGCGCGGGCGTCAACAAGGCGATCAGCGAAGGAAAAATCCAGCACCGCATGTGCGACCGCATTCCCTTGCGCGAACTGGCGCGCGCCCATCGCGAGGCCGAGGCGCAATCGGGCGCTGGGCATATGGTGGTGGAGATCGACTGACTCGCCCCCCGGGAACAAAGCCAATCCGGAACGGCCTGCAGCAAAACAAAACCGCGCCTCGAATGATCGAAGCGCGGTTTGAATTTCAGTTCGGAAAAATTTCCGACGAAATCTTATTCGGCGGCGAGCTGGGCGGCCGGAGCGGCCTCGCGCACCTTGGCGTCGACGTGCATCTCGTAATTGACGAAGTTCTTCTGGAACCGTTCGACAAGATCCTTTGCGGTCGCCGCAAACTCTTCCTTGTTCGCCCAGGTCTTCACCGGATGCAGGATGTCGGGTTCGACGCCCGGAACATCGGTGGGGACCGACAGACCGAAATAGGGGTCGGTGCGGAAAGTCGTCTTTTTCAGCGAACCATCGAGGGCGGCGGTGAGCAATGCGCGGGTGACGCGGATCGGCATGCGGCGTCCGCCCTTGCCTTCCTTGCCGCCTGTCCAGCCGGTATTGACCAGCCAGCAATCGACGTTGTGCTTGGCGATCAGATCGCGCAGCAGGTTGCCGTAAACCGACGCATGACGCGGCAGGAACGGGTGGCCGAAGCATGTCGAGAAGGTGGCGGTCGGCTCGGTGACGCCTTTCACGGTGCCGGCGACGGTCGCCGTATAGCCGGACAGGAAGTGATACATGGCCTGCGAGGCGTCGAGCTTGGAGATCGGCGGCATGACGCCGAAGGCGTCGCAGGTCAGCATCACAATGTTTTTCGGGTGCCCGCCGCGGCCGGTGTCGGACGAGTTCCGGATGAAATAGAGCGGGTAGGCGATGCGGGTATTCTCGGTCTTCGATTCATCGTCGAAGTCCGGAACGCGGGTGACCGGATCGAGAACCACGTTCTCCATCACTGTGCCGAAGCGCTCGGTGGTCGAATAGATTTCCGGCTCGGCTTCGCGCGACAGGCGGATGGCCTTGGCGTAGCAGCCGCCTTCGAAGTTGAAGACGCCGTCCTTGGACCAGCCGTGCTCGTCGTCGCCGATGAGGGTGCGGTTGGGATCCTGCGAGAGGGTGGTCTTGCCGGTGCCCGAGAGGCCGAAGAAGATGGCGGTGTCGCCATCCTTGCCCTCGTTGGCCGAGCAATGCATCGGCATCACGCCGGCGGCCGGCAGGGTGTAGTTAAGCCAGGTGAAGACCGACTTCTTCATTTCGCCGGCGTAGCTGGTGCCGCCGATCAAAACCATGCGGCGCGAGAAATCGAGCGCGATGACGGTTTCGCTGCGGCAGCCGTGGCGCTTCGGATCGGCGCGGAACGACGGCAGATCCACGATGGTCAACTCGGCGATGAAGTTCTTCACTTCCTCGCTCGAGGGGCGAATCAGCAGGTTGCGGATGAACAGCGAATGCCAGGCGTATTCGGTGACGACGCGGGCCTTGACGCGGGTCGCCGGATCGGCGCCGCCAAAAAGATCCTGAACGAACAGGTCCTTGCCTTCCGCGTGCTTGATGAAGTCGGCAAGCAGCAAATCAAACTGTGCCGGCGTGATCGACTTGTTGTTTTCCCACCAGACGGTGTTCTCGGTGAGCGAATCACGAACGGTGAACTTGTCGGAGGGCGAACGGCCCGTGTGGATGCCGGTTTCGGCGTTGATGGCACCGCCGGGGACAATGACGGCCTCGCCGCGACGAATGGATTCTTCATACAGTTCCGGCGCTTGCAGGCTGTAGAAAACGTTCTTCAGGCCCTTGAAACCGAATTTTTCGATTCCGTAGGACGGGTTGAAGAGGCCGGTCTGTTTCATCGTCGTCTCCAGATTGTCCGATCAAACCACTGCGGGCGCGGACGAATAAAGAAAAGGCCGACTGAGTCGACCAGGGAGAATTGGCGCGGTGTTTAATCTTTAGCTGCCGTTCCCGCAAGTTTCTGACACAGCCGAGGTTTGGATCGCGTTAACGTTGCGCGATATCGCACTGCAGCATCAAGATGTTCCTAAGGAGAAGACGTAGATTTTCAGTCTTTTAGGCGAGCTTTTTTCGCCATTTCGGCCAGAATGGTCCTCAATTCCGCGCCGCCTGTGATTCTCTGCCCAAAAAATACGCGGGACGTCGAATCGCCACAGGCTAGATCAATCCCCTCGGGATCGAGGCCGGTTGCCCGCCAGCGCCCGTCCTTTTCGCCGGCCAGTCTGGTGGCATAAAGGCGCACCGCCTCGGCGTGGTCGGCATTCATGTGCTCCAGAGCGCCTTCCTCGATTTCGACCAGTTCTTCGGCGCCTTCCAGAGGCGTCGTCATGGTCGGACCGTCATAGTCGGCGGCTTTGGCGAAACCGCCATTGAGATGAGCGCTGGCGATTTCGAGTTTCCAGAAGGAAAAGTCTGGAAAATCAACGTAGAGTGACGATTTCGGGTGTCGGGCCAGGAACCTGCGCCGTAACCGCGACTTCAGGTCGCCCTCCGGGATTCGCCGCGCATGGCCGACCACTGTCAGGCGCGGATGGGCCAGCGGATCGCCCTTGCCGCCCTCCGACAAGAGCACGGAGGCGCGCTGGTCGGCGGTCAGGTTCTTCGTATGGGCCGAAAGTCCCGACATGAGCAGAATGGGCGCTCCATCCATGTCGGTGGCGATGTTCACGAGACTGGCAAACGGGAACCCGCCCTCCCGGCTCAGGCTTCCCAATGCGCCGGCCCGGATTGAGCGCAGCAGGCCCTTGGCGACCGCCACGCCGTCGTAGCCCGGCGGCAGGCCGGGCATGGAGCCGGGTTCCCTGAGTTCAGCGGGCTTGTTTGCGTCTGTCATGGGTGTCTCCGCCCTGTCTGTTCTAGGCTGATGCCAAGCGATATCGATCATAAGGCCGGCGCGGGCGGATTTCGAGCGCATGCGGGACACAGAATTTATAGCTGTTGCTCTTCTCACTTGGCGGGATTCAGGCTAAGTCCCGAAACAGATGCGTCACTTTGACCGCATTCGACTTAAAGCCAACAAAGAGCGCGCATCCGCACGGTCTGGCGCGCCCGCCGGGAGGCAAGAAACGCAACCATTGAGGCGCAGCCCTGCGCCTCCGACTCCCGTCGATCCAGTTCCAGTTCTCCAGAGAGGTAAAGCATGTATCTCGACAAGCCAGAAGGCCAGCCCGACGACAAGGTTGCATGGGCGAGCGACGTTGCAGCGCAGATGCTGCGCCGGTTTGGATTCAAGTATGTGAGCCTGAACCCCGGCGCGAGCTATCGCGGCCTGCATGATTCGATCGTCAACCACCTCGGCAACGTCGATCCCGGCATGCTTCTGTGCCTGCACGAAGATCACGCCGTTGGCGTGGCGCATGGCTACACCAAGGCCACCGGAAAGCCGGCCGCCGCCATCGTTCACTCGAACGTCGGCCTGATGCACGGCATGATGGCGATCTACAACGCCTGGTGCGACCGTGCGCCGGTGTTCATCCTCGGCGCCACCGGCCCGGTGGACTCGAATCAGCGCCGTCCGTGGATCGACTGGATTCACACATCCGCCGATCAGGGCGGCATGGTCCGCGACATCGTCAAGTTCGACAACCAGCCCTCGTCGCCGGAAGCCGTGATCGACGCGATGCTGCGCGCCAACATCATGATGCAGACCGCCCCGACCGGCCCGGTCTATATCTGCCTCGATGCCGGCCTGCAGGAATCCTCGCTCGAAAACGTCCCGGCTTTCCCGGACATGTCGCGCTTCCAGCCCCCGGCTGCGCCGCGCCCCGCGAAGGCCGACATCGACCGCGCCGCCACCATCCTGAAGGGCGCCAAGCGTCCGGTCGTGCTGGTCGGTCGCGGCAGCCATTCGATGGATGACTGGAACCGTCGTGTGCAGCTCGTCGAGCGTCTCGGCGCCTGCGTGCTGACCGATCTCAAGACCGGCGCTGTGTTCCCGACCGATCACCCGGCTCACGCCGATGCCCCGTTCAATCAGGTCAGCAAGTTCGCCAAGGATGTGCTCGAAAAGGCCGACGTGATTCTGGCGCTCGAATGGGTCGATCTCGGCGGTGCGCTGCATCCCCCGAAGGGCGGCCCGAAGGTGACCGCCAAGGTCATAGCCAGCAGCCTCGATTCGGCGCTGCACAATGGCGCGCACATGATCTTCCAGCAGACCCCGACCGTCGACGTGTTCATGAACGCGGGCGCGGAAGAGACTGTGGCGGACCTGCTCGAAGCGCTCGGCCCCGGCCCGAAGAAAGACCCTTGGCTCGCCGCCAATCGTCGCTCTGCGAAGCCCGCCAGCGAAACCCGCATCACAGTCGACATGATGGCGGCCGAACTGCGCGCAGGCTTCAAGGATCCCGATGAAGTGAGCTTCGCGAGCCTGTGCCGCGGCTGGCCGTGCGACGCATGGCCGTTCCACGGCCCCTGGGCCTATCTGGGCAAGGACGGCGGCGGCGGCATCGGCTCCGGCGGCTCGCTGTCGGTCGGCGCAGCGCTCGGCAACCTCGAGAAGGGCAAGAAGACCGTCTCGATCCTCGGCGACGGCGACTTCATGATGGGCGGGCACGCCATCTGGACCGCCGCCAAGCACAAGATCCCGCTACTGGTGTTGATCAACAACAACCAGTCCTATTTCAACGACGAGCTGCATCAGGAAGTTGTGGCCAAGCGCCGCAACCGCCCGGTCGGCAATCGCTGGATCGGACAGGCGATCAACGGCCCGGCCATCGACATCGCCAAGTTCTGCGAAGCGCAGGGCGCTGTCGGCATCGGCCCGGTGAAGACCGCGGCGGATCTGAAGGCTGCGGTCGCAAAGGGCATCGAGGTCCTCAACGCCGGCGGCGTCTGCGTGATCGACGTGCATGTGCCGCCGGGCGAAGAGCGCCAGGCTGCTTCCTCGACGGGCGTTCGCAACACCTAATCGAAATCGATGATTTGTCGGCAAGGGCGCGGATCGTTTCCGCGCCCTTTTCGTTGCGTGACCGCCCTGCCGCGCGCTAGCTTGACCCAAACCTGACGCGGCGCAATGCAACGATTTTCATTCTTTCAGCTACTTCGACAGAGTTTTGGCAACCACGTAGGGTGGCAACCCCACTGGCGCGCGGCTGCGCCGAAATCTTCCTATGACATCGTGATCGTGGGCGGCGGCGGGCATGGGCTCGCGACCGCATATTATCTGGCGAGCGAACACGGCCTGACCAATATCGCGGTCGTCGAAAAAGGCTGGATCGGCGGCGGTAACACAGGCCGCAACACCACCATCGTTCGCTCGAACTATCTGTTCGAGGAGAGCGAAGCGCTGTTCGAACATTCGATGAAATTGTGGGAAGGCCTGTCGCAGGCTCTGAACTACAACGTCATGTATTCGCCGCGCGGCGTGCTGGTGCTGGCCCACAACACCACAGACGCGCAGGTGATCCGCCGCCATGTTCACGCCAATCGCCTCGCCGGCATCGACAATGAATGGATGACGCCCGAACAGGCGCAGGCCTTCTGCCCGATTCTCGATGTGAGCCGCAATGTGCGCTATCCGGTCGTGGGCGCATCCCTGCAGCGGCGCGGCGGCACGGCGCGTCACGATGCGGTGGCGTGGGGCTATGCGCGCGCCGCAAGCGCACTCGGCGTCGACATCATCGAGAATTGCGAGGTGACGGCGATCCGGCGCGACGCCCGCGGCGCTGTCTCCGGCATCGAGACCACACGCGGCGAGATCGCTACCCACAAGCTCGGCCTCGTGACAGCCGGCCACACCAGCGTGGTCGCCGGCATGGCCGGGCTGAAACTGCCGATGGAAAGTTATCCGCTTCAGGCGCTGGTTTCGGAGCCCGTCAAACCCGTCATGCCCTGTGTGGTCATGTCAAATTCCATTCACGCCTACATGTCGCAATCCGACAAGGGTGAGTTGGTGATCGGCGCCGGAACGGACGCTTACACATCCTACAGCCAGCGCGGCGCGTTGCATGTCACCTCGCAGACGCTCGACGCACTGTGCGAACTGTTCCCCATCGTGCGAAGGCTGCGGATGTTGCGCAACTGGGGCGGCATCGTGGATGTGACGCCAGATCGGTCGCCGATCATCGGGCCGACGCCGGTGGAGGGCCTCTATCTCAACTGCGGCTGGGGCACAGGCGGATTCAAGGCTACCCCGGGTTCCGGGCATTTGTTCGCCCATACGCTGGCGCGGGGCGAGCCGCACGCTATCGTCGCGCCATTTGATCTCGACAGATTTACGACCGGCAAACTGGTGGATGAATCGACCGCTGCAGCGGTGGCGCACTGATGCTGCTGATCCGCTGTCCCTATTGCGAAACCGCACGACCGGAAGTCGAATTCCGCCATGGCGGCGAGGCGTTGATGGAGCGTCCACGCGACCCGTCTCGCGCCTCAGATGCGGAATGGATCGATTATCTCTACATGCGCCGCAATCCGAAGGGTCCGCACGCCGAGCGCTGGCGGCACGTTCATGGCTGCGGGCGTTTCTTCAATTGCCTGCGCGATACCGTGAGTGACCGCATTGTCGTTACGTGGCGCGCCGGCGAACCTGTGCCCGAAGTTACAGACGGAGATGGCGCATGACGCAGCCATATCGTTTGCCGACGGGCGGGCGCATCGCCAGATCGCGCCCTCTGCGATTCACGTTCGATGGCCGCTCCTATGAAGGCTATGCGGGAGACACGCTCGCCTCCGCGTTGCTTGCCAATGGGGTGCATCTGGTCGGTCGCTCGTTCAAATATCACCGCCCGCGCGGGATTCTCTCGGCAGGCTCCGAGGAGCCCAATGCGCTGATGACAATCGATCGCGGCGCGGGGCGCGTCACGCCCAATCTGCGCGCGACCCAGATCGAACTTTACGATGGCCTCTGCGCCATCAGCCAGAACCGCTGGCCATCGCTTGATTTCGATCTCGGCGCGGCAAGCCAGTTCGTTTCACGGCTCCTGCCCGCAGGCTTCTACTACAAGACCTTCATGTGGCCGCGCGCCGCCTGGCGGCGCGTTTACGAGCCGCTGATCCGTCGCGCGGCGGGTCTCGGCAAGGCGCCGCGCGCGCCAGACCCGGATCGCTACACCAATCAGTTCGCCCATTGCGATGTACTGGTGATCGGCGCTGGTCCGGCAGGCCTTGAAGCTGCATTGCGGGCCGGCCGCGCCGGGAGCAGCGTGATCCTGTGCGACGAGCAACAGGAATTGGGCGGCTCGTTGCTGAATAATTCACAGGCTGCCGAACGGCTCCTGCAATATACGAATGAATTGCGCGCTTTGCCGAATGTTCGCCTGTTGCGGCGCACGACTGCGTTTGGCGTGTTTGCGCAAAATTTCGTCGCGCTCGCGGAGCGCATCAACGACCACCTGCCTGCATCGAACAAGGATATGCCTCGCGAAAGCCTCTGGCAGGTGCGCGCGGAACGTACTGTGATCGCCACAGGCGCAATCGAAAGGCCGCTTGTTTTTCCAGGCAACGACCGGCCTGGCGTGATGCTCGCCCATGCGGGGCTTGCTTATGTGAATCGCTACGGGGTCTTGCCGGGCAAGCAGGTCGTCATCGCCACAACGAATGACGATGGATATGCGGTTGCGGACGCACTGAAAGCCGCAGGCGCAGAGATTGCGACAATTGTGGATTTGCGACGCGATGAGACCATCGCCGCCACACATGGGGGCAAGCGCATCTCATCCGTCGATATTCGTTTACCGGACAATAGCCTGCGTCGCATCGCCTGCGATCTGCTGCTGATGAGCGGAGGCTGGACGCCATCCGTTCATCTGTTCTCGCAGGCGCGTGGAAAATTGCGGTTTGATGTTCCGTTGCAGTGTTTTGTGCCGGATGGAACGCTGGACGCAATTGAATGCGTCGGGGGTTGCGCGGGCGCCGGCTTGCAGCCCTCTCCTGCAACCCAGATTGTTGCGGATGGAAAGTCCTTCGTGGATTTTCAAAACGACGTGACCTCTGCGGATATTGAACTCGCGGTGCGGGAGGGATTTCGTTCGGTCGAACACATCAAGCGCTACACAACAAGCGGCATGGCGACCGATCAGGGCAAGACATCGAACATGAATGCCCTGGCGATCGCGGCGGCGACGATCGACGCACCAGTCGGCTCTGTGGGAACGACGACATTCCGCCAGCCATTCACGCCGGTCACATTTGGTACTCTGGCAGGCCTGTCGCGCGGCGCGCTCTTCGAGCCAGTGCGGACGCTGCCGTCGCACGATTGGGCTTTGGCGCACGGCGCGGTCTTCGAAGACACCGGCCAGTGGAAGCGAGCAAGCTATTTTTCGCTCAAGGGAGAAGGCATGCGCGACGCGGTGATGCGCGAGTGTCGTACGGTGCGGGCAGCAGCAGGCATCTTTGACGCGTCGTCGCTTGGCAAGATCGAAATTTCCGGACCAGATGCGCTGACATTTCTGAACCGCATCTACATCAACGATTTTTCCCGCCTCGACATCGGTCGCTGTCGCTATGCGCTCATGCTCAACGAAGCAGGACTGGCGATGGACGACGGAATCGTCGGAAGGCTTGCCGAGACCCGCTTTCATGTGACCACCACATCCGGCGGCATCGGCCACGTGTTGCATCATATGGAAGATTTCTTGCAGACCGAGTTCACGTCGCTGCAGGTCTGGCTGACGGATGTTACCGAACAATGGTCGACCTTTGCGGTGCAGGGTCCGCGTGCGCGCGACATTGTTGGGGAACTGACGACCACGATCGATCTTTCGCCGGGTTCGATGTCGCATATGAGCCTGCGCGAGGGGAGCGTTTGCGACGCCGATGCGCGACTCATGCGCGTGAGTTTCACCGGCGAATGCGGTTATGAAATCAATGTCCCCTCCAGCGAGGGCGCGCGCGTCTGGGCGGCGCTGTATGAATCGGCGAGCCGGCATGACGCGAGCGCCTATGGGCTGGAGGCGCTCAACGTTTTGCGCGCCGAAAAGGGCTACATCATCGTCGGGCAGGAGACGGATGGTTCGACAACGCCGGACGATCTTGGTTTCGGAAAGATGATCGGCGCCCGCAAGGACGATTTCGTCGGCAAGCGTTCGCTATCCCTTGCGCATCTCGCCAGCAGCGGGCGTAAACAGCTTGTCGGACTCAAGCCGCTCGATCCGCAAAAGATGCTTGAAGAAGGCGCGCAAATTACACTTCAGTCGGGTGCCCCGACAGGCTCCCACGCGGTCGGTCACGTCACCACGGCCTGCTGGAGCGCGGTGCTTGATCGCTCGATTGCGCTGGCTCTGGTGGAGAACGGCCGCGCGCTGATTGGCTCCACGCTTCATGTGCCGATGCCGAATGGCGATATTCCGGTCGAGGTGACGTCGCCCGTATTCGTCGATCCGGCGGGAGCGCGGCTTCATGGTTGAACCTGTGCCTTCGACACGATTCACCCTGGGGAACAATCGCGCCGAACGCGTTTCCATTCTCGGCATTGCGCCCGGAAGGCAATTCGTGTTTCGGGGACCGCGGGAAGTCGCAGACCAATGCGGCGCTGCATTCGGGGTCGATCTGCCGGCTTCGCCCTGTCGGGCCAATAGACAGGACGGGCGCGCTGCCCTGCGGCTGGGGCCGGATGAATGGCTGCTCATAGCGCTGCCGGATGACGCAGTTTTGGCCAGTCTGAGACATTCCCTGTCGAGGTTCGCTCATGCGCTCGTCGACGTTTCGAGCAGCGACGCCGTGTTCGAAATTCGTGGCCCTTCAACCGCGCTTCTGTTGAACGCCGCAATACCGCTAGACCTTTCGCCGAAGACATTTCCGGTTGACGCCTGCACGCGAACGATTCTGGCCAAGGTCGGCGTCCTGCTCTGGCGAACAGAACAAGAGTGTTTCCGGCTTCAGGTCGCGCGCTCCTTTGCGGCCTATGTGCATGACGTTCTGGCAGAGGCGGCCTGGGGATTGCCGGATGCCTGATGGTGTGGTTTCGCGGCCCGGCCCGGCCTGATAAGGATAGGACACCACAACCCGGATGACGCCATGCAACGTCTCACCATCAGCCTTGACGACAATATGGCCGAGGCCATCGACGCCTATATGGCCAAGCGCGGCTACAGCAACCGCTCGGAAGCCATGCGCGACCTCGTCCGCGAGGCGCTGACCCGCACCGATACCGGCCCCGCGACAGATCAGTGTGTGGCGGCGGTGTCGTATGTGTACGACTACGACGGTCGCGATCTGGCCATGCGGCTCGACCGCTCCCAGCATGAACATCACGACATCACGATTTCTTCGACGCGCACGCGGCTCGATCATCGTCATTGCATGGAAGTGACGATGTTTCGCGGGCGCACCGAGGCTGTGCGCAAGATTGCCGAGGCCACCATTGCGGAACGCGGGGTGCGTTTTGGGCAAATCAATCTCGTACCAATCCGCTCAGCCGGTGGTCGCCACCGCCACGGCGATCACGAGCATGAACACGAGCACGATTCGCCGGCGCTTTAGTGCGGCGACTTGCCCAGCAAGGTGTCGCGATCGCGTAACGCCGGAAACAACCTTCCCCACAGGATCGCACAAAGGATTGTGGCTGCGCCGCCGAACACGATGGCCGGCCCGACGCCAATCAAGGCGGCCACTGCGCCGGATTCGAAATCGCCGAGATCGTTCGAGGTGCCGGTAAAAATCGAATTCACCGCCGCGACACGGCCGCGCATTTCATCGGGCGTTTCTATCTGGACCATGGTGTGGCGGATGACGACGCTAAGTGAATTTCCGGCTCCCATCAGGGCCAGGAAGCCAAGTGAAAGCAGCATCGAAGTTGAAAGCCCGAAGGCTATTGTGGCGAAGCCGTAGATGGCGACTGCCAGCAGGAGTTTTTTGCCAACCTTCGACTTCAGCGGAAAGTAGGCAAGTGCGGCTGCCATCGCGATGGCTCCGACTGCGGGCGCGGATCTCAGAAGCCCCAGACCAAACGGGTCTGTCTGCAGAATGTCTTGCGCCACAATGGGCAGCAGCGATGTGGCGCCGCCGAACAGAACCGCGACAAGGTCGAGCGTGATAGCGCCAAACAATTCGGGTTTTCTGTAGATGAAGCGCAGTCCGGCGCTCAGCGTCTCCCAGTTGATCTTCTGCCGCGGGCGGTCATCAGGTCGGGTCGAGGTCCTGATCATGGATTCGCAGACGGCGGCCGCCAGGAAGCCCAGCGTCGCAGCGGAGAACACTGCAGTCGGGCCGAAGAAATAAAGCAATCCGCCCAGAGCAGGGCCGGAGATTGTCGCGGTCTGCATGGAGATCGAATACCACGAGATCGCATTTGAGAGCTGTTCGCGGGGCACCAGTAGCGGCGTGATGGCGTTGCCGGCAGGATTGCCGAACGACCGGCCCGCGCCTGTCAGAATCAGACACAGATAGATCGGCCAGGTGCTGAATAGTCCGGTGGTTATCAGGACAGTCAGTATGAGTGACGACAGACCGCAGGTCAGAAAGGCCAGCCACACCACGATGCGGCGATTGAAATTATCAGCCACATGGCCGGTGAACAATGCAAACACGAGCGACGGAATAAAGCTCGCCAACCCGGCGAAACCCAGCGCCCAGGCGCTTTTCGTTTCCGTGTAAAGATACCAGCCGACGCCGACATTCTGGATCTGCATGGCGGCGCCAGAGAGAAACCGGAATGCCGCGTGATAGCGGAAGTCGCGATAGGTGAAGGCCACATAGCCGGCGGTCGAGCGGTGTTTTGAGTCCGTCGAAACGCCTGCCATTCTGTCTCCAGTCAAATTGCGATTAACGTACGGTCTTCCACGGCACGATGATGCGCTCGACCTCGTTGAGGATGATGGTGAACAGCACGCCGAGCGCGGCGATCACCAGCAGACCTACATACATGGTCTCAACCGATAGAATTTCCCACGCATTCCACATCATGTAGCCAAGACCGGATTTGGCCCCGACCATTTCGGCGAGCGAGATGAGAATAAGCCCCATGCCGACGCCGAGCTTGATTCCGGTCATGATGAGCGGCAATGCGCCCGGGAATGCGACAGTGCGGAACACCTGCCAGCCGCGCGCACCGAAATTGCGGCTCACATCGAAGTAGATCTTGTTGATCTCGCGCACGCCCGCAACCGTGTTGATGATGATCGGGTAGAAAATCCCGACTGCCACCATGACGATCTTGGACGCTTCGCCCAATCCGAAGATGAGCAAGATTAACGGCAGGATCGCGCTCTTGGGTATCGGATAGGTGGCGGAGACGATTGGATCGAAGATGGCCCGGAAAGTCTTGTTCAGACCCATCACGATCCCCAGCAACAATGCCGGAATGCCGCCAAACAGGAAGCCCCAGAACAATCGCTGCATCGAGGCCGACAAATGCCGCCATAACGCGCCGGATTCGACCAGCTTGATCAGCGTTTCGAAAATCCTCGACGGCGCGGGGAAAAATCGGACGTCGATCCAGCCAACCCGGGCGGCGATTTCCCACGCCAGCAGAAGCATGAGCGGCGATGCAATGCTGATAAGACGTTCGAGATTGCCGTCGTTGAGTTTGAACCGAAAGCCCGATGGAGCTTGCTTGTGCGCCGCGTCAGTCATGCGACGCTCCCTTCGTCGAGCGCGCGGGCGCGATGTACTTCCTCGCGCAGGTACCCCCAGATCTTGTAAACGAATTCGCCGTAGGCAGGCTCGGCGCGCAGCTCCAGCACCGAGCGCGGACGCGGGAACGGCACATCCACCATGGCCTTGGCGCGGCCCGGATGGGCCGTCATCACCATGATGCGATCGCCGAGCGTCACCGCCTCATCCACGCTGTGGGTGATGAACATCACAGTCTTGCGGGTTTCCTCCCATATGCGCAGCAGTTCTTCCTGCAGCATCAGCTTGTTCTGCTCGTCGAGCGCCGAGAAAGGCTCGTCCATCAGCAGTATGTCGGGATCATTGGCGAAGGCGCGGGCGATCGACACGCGCTGACGCATGCCGCCCGACAGCTGATGGGGATAGGAATCGACGAACTTCGACAGGCCGGTGCGCATCAGATAGTGGCCGACCACATCCTTGATCTCGCCTTGCGGACGCCGGCGCATACGCAATCCATAGGAGGCGTTTTCCCAGACCGTCATCCACGGAAACAGGGAATCGCCCTGAAACACCATCGAATTGCCGGGACGGTTGTCGGCAGGCTTCGTGATTTCGACCGAACCTGACGAATGTTTTTCAAGACCCGCCAGAATACGCAGCAAAGTCGTCTTGCCACAGCCGGACGGGCCGACAATCATAAAAAAACAACCCGTAGGAATATCGAGTGTCAGATTGTCGATGGCTACGAACGGGCCCTTGCGGGTCTCGAAGACCTTCGACAGCCCGCGCAGCCTGATCTTGACGTCCGCCGTATCGGCGGGATTGTCGCGCAACGCCTGGGCTGTCATCACTGCTACCTTGCCGACCTATTTTGCGGCGCGAGGCTTGTAGGGGCCAAGATCCTTCACCGCAGCTTCTACAAACGAATTGTCGACCACCTGATCGATCGTCACCTTGCCTTCGATGTCTCCGGTCGCCTTGAAGAAATCGAGATCGGTCGCGAGGGTGGGAATATTCACGAAGCCGTCCGGATTGCAACCATGTGCGGTGATCTGCCGATAGACAGCCGGATCCTTGATGTTGGTGTATTCGGTCAGGATGGCGATCACCTCTTCGGCGTTCGGACCTGCAAGCCTTCCGTCCTTCAGGGCGTCATTGTAATCGCGCAGTGCGCGCACATAGGCGCGCATGAAGCGCTTGCCGGCGTCGGGATTCTTTTTCAGGAACATGCCCGAATAGAGGATCACCGCGACCTGATGGTTCGGGTAGATGATGTCGTCGCCCATGAAGCGCACGGCAGCGCCGCGCTTCTCGGCCTCGGTGGCGTTGGGCTCGGTGGTGAAGGACGCATCGATGGCCTTGTTCTGCAGCGCCAGCACTTGCTGCGGGAAAGCGAGATAGACCTGCTCGACATCCTTCAACGGGATGCCGCCTCTTTTCACGGCTTCGTTGAGCGTGGTGGAGGAGCCGCTGCCGGGCGCGCTGATGGCGACTTTCATGCCTTTCAGATCGGCGAGGGATTTGAAGCGGCCGCTGTCGATATGGTCCTTGCGGATCATGAGCGGCTGGAAGCCGTGGCCTGCCGGCGTCGAGCCCTTGTCGGCGACGATCTTGATGTCCACTCCGCGCGCAATGGCGTT
This sequence comes from Beijerinckiaceae bacterium, assembly GCA_947478455.1. GTDB lineage: Bacteria > Pseudomonadota > Alphaproteobacteria > Rhizobiales > Beijerinckiaceae > Terripilifer. The sequence continues at coordinate 42,152 of CANJWR010000008.1, forward strand.
GTAGAGACCCGCTGAAGGACCACCGCCTCCGATGTCGAGCTGGCCGACGCCGAGCGGTGCGACCATTTTGGCGGCGGTGTCGAAATTAGTCATGTTCACCGCCAGACCTTCCTGACGGAAATAGCCCTTCTTGTCGGCGATGAAGAACCCGACATCGGTGGCTGCGCCGCTGATGCCGATCTCAATCTTGATATCGGCGGCGAGGACCGGCGAAGCAACCGCGACGGCACAAAGCCCCAGCAGGGCGGTAAAGGTCTGACGCATGGTTTCCTCCGGCTGCCGGCCTCTCGGGACCGGTCGGTTCCCAACGCACAGCCATCGGGCTGCGACTTGTATGACGAGCCTTTCGACAAAACGGTCGGGTGTCAACGTGGCCGCAAGGCGGGATTTCGGTCGGTCAGGCCGCTGCGGGCGGGTTTGTGTAGAGTGCGCCCTTGCGGTAGGCCTCGATCACCGCAGGACGCGCCTTGATGGCGTCGTACCACCGCTTGAGATGGATGAATTCCGCAAAAGGATCTCCGACGCGCGAACTCGTATTCACCCACGGATAGGACATCATGTCGGCGACCGAATAGGCGTCGGCGAGATATTCGTGATTGGCCAGACGGCGATCCAGCACGCCGAGCAGACGATGGGTCTCGTCCGTATAGCGCTTGATCGCATAGGGAAGTTTTTCGGGCGCGGCGTTCATGAAATGATTACGCTGGCCGGCCATCGGCCCCAGTCCGCCGACCTGCCAGAACATCCATTCGGTGGCCGCAATCCGTCCGCGTAGATCCTTGGGCAGGAACTTGCCGGTCTTCTCGGCGAGATAGAGCAGGATTGCGCCTGACTCAAAGATCGAAATGGGCGCGCCGCCATCGGCCGGCGCAAGGTCGACGATGGCCGGGATGCGATTGTTGGGAGAAATCTTCAGAAACTCCGGCCTGAATTGCTCGCCCTTCGAAATCCGCACTGGAAACGTCTCGTAGGGAACCGACGCCTCTTCGAGAAAGATCTGGATCTTGATACCGTTCGACGTCGGCCAGTAATGCAATTCGATCATTTGAAAATCCCTGATCTATGCGCCGCGTCCGGGCGCCTTGCGGGCGGCGCCGTTGTGGAGATCGAGCATGCGTTCGCGCCAGGCATAGACCGGATCGCCATGTTCCAGCAGTTTGATCTGCGAGACAGCGCGCGACCACATGAAGGCGCCGAACAACAGATAGTCAGCAAATGCCGGAGCCGGTCCGCACAGAAAAGGTTGATACTGCAGCGTATCGCGCGCCGGCTGCAAAGCATTGCGCAGTTCCTGCACGCCTTCGGCAGGCGAAACCCGGAACTGCTCCAGCGTCATGCCCAGCCGCGCCTCACGGGTGGAGCGAAAATAGGCTTTGTCGCGCTGATCGAGCGCATCGAGAATGTCGACGATGATCAGGCGCTGAATGGCGCGATGCACGCTGCCCTGCACCCAGAAACGGATCATGTTGCAGAGCGCCATGGCCTGCGATCCGCCAAACAGCTTCGGCTTTTCCGGATAGGCGGCTTCGAGATAGACCGCGATGTCCCAGCTGTCATTGACGGAGCGATTGCCGTCGCGGATCACCGGCAAAAGCTTCTGGCCAGAGAACGCGATGGGCTCCTTGTCGACAAAACGCAACGGTATGTCGTCGAAAGGCAGACCCTTGTGCAGAAGCGCCATCCGGATGCGCCAGCAGTTCGGGCTGAACCGTACATTGACGTCGCCGCCGGCCAGGTCGAAGAATTGAATCGTCAAGTTGTTGCCCCCGCTTGCGATTTTGTCCCGACAGAACACACCAGCATGAGCCCCGGCGCAACGGGAAAATTGTTTCGACCTAGTTTGCGCCTGCGTCCGGAGGATCGAAATCGGCGGGGTCGAAGTCCCGGTGCACCGAACAGAATTCGCACGTCACCCCGATGCGGCCATTGTCGCCCACCATGTCGCGGCGCTCGTCGCGGGTGAAATTGCGCAGCATGGATTCCACGCGAGCCTGTGAGCAGCGGCACTGATGGCGCACCGACTGCGGCTCGAAAACCTTGACGCCGCGCTCGTGAAACAGCCGGTAAAGCAAACGTTCGCTCGACAGCGTCGGGTCGACAAGTTCGTGATCCTCGACCGTGCCGGCAAGGGCTTTGGCCTCACTCCACGCATCGTCTTCGATGAAGGTCGATTCCGGGGCTGCGCCGCCGGGCGCATCCCCGGGCGAAATTTCGGGGATGCGGCGACGTTCGGGCGAGTCCGGCAGAAACTGCACAAGAAGCCCGCCGGCCCGCCAGTTCTTGCCGCCGCTCGTGATGCTCTCCGCGATGGCAAGCCGCACGACAGTGGGAATCTGTTCCGACTGGCGGAAATATTGATGGCCGGCTTCTTCGAGCCCCTGCCCTTCCAGCGCCACGACGCCCTGATAGCGCGACATGTCCGGGCCCTGATCGATGGTCAGCGCCAAATGGCCACGCCCGAGCAATTGCGCACTGTTCTGGCCGCCCGATGCTTGCAATGCGTCGAGTCGCGCGGCATCGAACCGCGCCAGTCCGCGCAACTTGTCGGGCGCTTCGAAATCGACGACCAGCATGTCAACGACACCATCAGTGCGGGTCTGCAACTGGAAGCGCCCGTCGAATTTCAACGCCGAGCCAAGCAACACTGTCAGAACAGCGGCCTCGCCGAGCAGGCGCGCCACAGGCTCCGGATAGCCGTGCTGGGACAAAACAATATCGAGCGAGGAACCGAGGCGAACCACGCGGCCACGCACATCCAGCGGCTCAACCGAAAACGGCAGGATGATATCGTCCTGACCAACGTCAGAAACCGGCCGGACCGCCGACGCGTCCGTCATCATACGGCGCTAACTCCCGAGCCGTCGGCTCCGAGGCACCAGGCCAGAATTCCCTTCTGAGCATGCAGGCGGTTCTCGGCCTCGTCAAAGACGACCGATTGCGGTCCGTCGATAACGGCGTCGGTGACTTCCTCACCGCGATGGGCAGGCAAGCAATGCATGAAGATCGCGCCATCGTTGGCGGCGGCCATCAGCTTCGAATTCACCTGGTAGGGCGACAGAAGGTTGTGCCTGTGGCGCGCCTCTTCCTCGTCGCCCATCGAAACCCAACAATCGGAAATCACCGCATCGGCGTTCTTGACCGCCGCGAAGGGATCGTCCGTCAGGGTGACGCGCGCGCTGTTCGCCTTCACCCAGTCCAGCACGGTTTTCGACGGCGCCAGTTCGGGCGGGGTTGCAACATTAATGGAGAAATCAAAACGCTCGGCCGCATGAATCCAGCTTGCCAGCACATTATTGGCGTCGCCGGTCCAGGCCACAGTGCGGCCCTTGATGGGCCCCTTGTGTTCCTCAAAGGTCAGAACGTCCGCCATCACCTGACAGGGATGCGAGCGTTTCGTCAGCGCATTGATGACCGGCACAGTGGCGTTGTCGGCCAGTTCGCGCAGGTCCTCGTGATCGAGAATACGGATCATGATCGCATCCACATAGCGCGACAGAACGCGCGCCGTGTCCGCAATGGTTTCGCCGCGTCCAAGCTGCATTTCCGCGCCGGTGAGCATGATGGTTTCGCCGCCGAGTTCGCGCATGGCGACATCGAAAGATACGCGCGTGCGCGTCGAAGGACGATCGAAAATCATCGCCAGCATTTTGCCGGCGAGTGGCTTGTTCGGCGAAGCTTTCGCCTGCCGGCGACCGGCCTTCAGTGTCGACGACAGATCGAGAATATGCCGCAGTTCGGGCGCCGAAATTTCGGTCAGGTCCAGAAAGTGTCTGGGCTTGCTCATCACTGCACCTTTGCGGGCGCGGCGAGCGCCTTCTCGGTCACCATGCAGGCCGCGTCTATGCGCGCCACAGCTTCCGCCACTTCGGTCTCGCCGATGATCAGCGGAGGCAGCAGGCGCACCACATTGTCGCCGGCCGGAATCAGCAGAATTCCCTGATCGCGCAGGGTCGCGGCGAAATCCGTATTGACGACCTTCTCGTTGATGCGAATTCCAAGCATCAGGCCTTCGCCGCGAATTTCTGCGATCACGCCGGGATGGCGGTCGCGCAACTCGGCAAGACGCTGTTTCAGCAAGAGCCCGGTCTGGGCGACCTTGTCGATGAACCCCGGCTCAAGCACTACGTCCAGCACAGCATTGCCGACCGCCATGGCGAGCGGATTGCCGCCGAAGGTCGTGCCATGGGTGCCGTACACCATGCCCTTGCCGGCTTCCGTCGTCGTCAGACAGGCGCCAAGCGGAAAGCCGCCGCCAATGCCCTTGGCGATCGACATGATGTCCGGCGTCACGCCCGACAATTCATAGGCGAAAAGCTTGCCGGTGCGCCCGACGCCGGTCTGCACTTCGTCGAACATCAGCAGCAGGCCGTGTTCGTCGCAAAGGGCGCGCAGCGCCCGCAGAAACGCAGGTTCGAAAACCCTGATGCCGCCCTCTCCCTGGATCGGCTCGATCAGGATCGCGCCGGTCTCGGGGCCGATGGCGGCCTTCACTGCGTCGAGATCGTTGATCGGAACCTGATCGAAGCCCTGTACGGCAGGACCGAAGCCGTCGAGATATTTCTTGTTGCCGCCAGCCGCGATGGTGGCGAGCGTGCGTCCATGAAAGGCGCCATCAAACGTAATGATCCGATAGCGCTCGGGCTTGCCACTGGCCGACTGGTATTTGCGGGCGGTCTTGATGGCGCATTCCAGCGCCTCGGCCCCCGAATTGGTGAAAAACACCAGATCGGCGAAGCTCTTGTCGACAAGGCGCTGCGCCAGCCGCTCGCCTTCGGGAATCACAAACAGGTTCGAGGTGTGCCAGAGCTTTTGACCCTGTTCGACCAAAGCATGAACCAAATGCGGGTGCGAATAACCCAGCGAAGCGACCGCTATGCCGCCGCCAAAATCGAGAAATCGCTTCCCGCCAGATGCTTCCAGCCAGGCTCCCTCGCCTTTTTCAAAGGCGAGATTGATCCGCGCATAGGTCGGCAAGATGGGCGATGTCACGGTTGGCTCCAAAATCGAAGCGCCAGATAGGCCTTCAAAATCAAAGCGCCGCCCCACTGGAGCGGCTGCTTTTCTACATGCGCAATCTAGTTTCTTATGCGCTTGCGGTCAACGAAATGCGTAAACGGCAGCCTGGACGGGTCCGGGCATCTGGATCCGGTTTGCGAATAGCTGTGGGTTCAATTGGGGAAAACGCCAGTGTTGCATTTCGGACTCTTGCGCTCGATTCAACCAGTAGTGTAGTTTTCGATCCGTCGACTACGACATTTCGTGCGCGGCGGACCTATCTGAAAGCGTAACGCGTTAAACGACGCCGGTATCCCGGTGCTGCGGTGCGGTTTGGATTCTCGGCGGACCCAATCTGGAGGACATAGATGTCCTGGAACGACGAACGCGTTGAATTACTTAAAAAGCTTTGGCTCGACGGCCTCAGCGCCAGCCAGATTGCTGGCGAACTGGCCAACGGGATTACCCGTAACGCCGTCATCGGCAAGGTTCACCGTCTCGGCCTTTCGGGGCGCGTGAAGGCCCCGACCCAGACGCAGCCCCGGCCGCGTCCGCAAGCCCGGACCCACCGCAACTCGACGCCGCGTACGTCGGCGCCGATTATTCGCGGCAATACGGCGCTGGCCTTTGCACCCCGCGCCCAGGAGGCTCCTGCCCCACGGCTGGTCGAGGAAGTGGTCATCCCGATGTCCGAACGGGTGACGATCATGGAACTCAAGGAGGCCATGTGCCGCTGGCCGCTCGGCGATCCGGCAACGTCGGAATTCCGCTATTGCGGCGGAAAATCTACCATCGGCGAGTCGTATTGCACGTATCATTCGCGCATCGCCTATCAGCCGGCTCAGGATCGTCGCCGCGAGCGTGAGCGCGAACGCCGCATGCAGCGCACCGCCTGAAAGCAGTCCTGTTTTCAATTGATCCTCGAAAGGTCGACGACAATTTTTGTTCGTCGACCTTTCGCTTTGCTTCAAGGCTTTTCAGTTGGAAATAACGACCTGACCGGAACGTGCCTTTCAGTCCGGCGTCAGGTCATTTTCTCGCACACTCTATTCAAGAGACGTTGCGCGGAATCTGGATTGTGAATTCGGCGCCCTCGCCGGGCCTGCTTTCGATCCGCAACCGGCCACGATGGCGGGCGACAATGTGCTTCACAATCGCCAGCCCGAGACCAGTTCCGCCGCGCGCGCGGCTCTGGCCGGCGTCGACGCGATAAAATCGCTCCGTCAATCGTGGCAGGTGCTCCGGCGCTATGCCCGGACCGTGGTCGCGTACGGCCAAAACAGCATCGCCGTTCTGGGCCGAAACAACCACATCAACTCTTTTGTCGTCGCCATCGGCTCCGTATTTCAGAGCGTTTTCGATGAGGTTCTCGACGATCCTGATCAGTTCGTCGCGATCGCCGCGCACGATGAGTTCCGGCGGCGCATCGATCTTCAGCTCGATGCCCGCATCGCGAGCGCCAGGGCCGAACGTATCGGCCACATGGCGGACAATGCCGACCAGATCGACCGGAGTTTCGGGGCGGACATGCTGGTTCTGTTCGATGCGGGAGAGGGACAACAGATCGTCCACCAGTCTGGCCATCCGGCGGGCCTGTTGGCCCATGATTTCCAGAAAGCGGCCGCGCGCCTTGGGGTCATCCCGGGCCGGCCCCTGCAGGGTTTCGACAAAGCCCAGCAGGGAGGCGAGTGGCGTGCGCAACTCATGACTGGCGTTAGCGACGAAGTCGACCCGCATCCGCTCGACGCGGCGCGATTCCGTCAGATCGTGCAGGGTAAGCGCAATGAGTTCAAAGCCCCGAATGGCCGCCACATGGACGTCGAACAGGCGTTCCACCGGCACCCGCTCAAGCAGCGAGACATTTTGGGCGCGACCGGACGCGCGCGCCGCCGAGACCGCGTCCAGCACCACCGGCGAGCGGATCGACAGCACGAGCATTTCCTCCAGCCGCAAGGCCGGCAAAAGCGCAAGGGCAGGCGGATTGAAGGCGATCACACGATCGGTGGAATTGACGACAATCACCGGGTCCGGCATCGCGGCAATTAGCGAGGACACAAGGCCTGCATCAAGATTCTCGGGAATTTTGCCCCCCATCCGGTTTCAGGCCTGTCGACGTTGACCAGAACGGCCGCCAAGCCAGAACCTTCTAGCCCATCTTGCCGAATGCGTCGAAAGAGCTAGGTTCAACACAAACGGATGACATGCACATGAAAAAAGCTTCTTCGCCGTCACAAAAACCACCAAAACCCGGCAAAGGCGCCGTCGGGAAGGCGCTGGCCGCGCCCGAAAAACACACAATTCCTTTCAATATCGAGGCTGAAAAGCTGCCCGAATGGGTGGAGCGCAAGGCGTTCGGGTCGGGCGGCTATCCGCACAAACACAAGATGAAACCAAAGCTCTACGACAAGGAGCTCTGGACCCTGCAGGTTGAACTTCTCAAGCTGCTCGACTGGGTGAAACGCGAAGGCCAGCGGATTGTGATCGTGTTCGAAGGTCGCGACGCGGCCGGCAAGGGTGGCGCGATCCAGCGTCTTACGCAACATTTGAACCCGCGCAGCGCCCGTATCGTGGCGTTGCCGAAGCCGACCGACGTCGAGGCGCGGCAATGGTATTTCCAGCGTTATATCGCGCAAATGCCCCCGAAGGGCGAGATCGCGATCTTCGACCGCTCCTGGTACAATAGCGCTGGCGTCGAGCGCGTCTTCGGCTTTTGTACGCCGGAACAGACCGATGCGTTCCTGTCCGAGGCGCCGCAGGTGGAAGCCATGCTGGTGCGAGATGGCGTCAGGATCATCAAGATCTTCCTGTCCATCGGGCCTGAAATGCAGATGAAGCGGCTGCATGCGCGGTGGCATGATCCGCTGAAGCGCTGGAAACTATCCGATCTCGATTTCAAGGCCATCGAGAAATGGAACGATTATTCGACAGCTTATGAACGAGCCCTGTCGCTCACAGACAGCGCAGAAGCGCCGTGGACGATCATCAAGGCCAACGACAAGCGCCGGACGCGCCTTGAGGTGATCCGTCACATCATCAAAGTCCTGCCCTATACGGGCAAAAACCCGCATCTGGGTGAGGCCGATCATGGCATCGTGTTGTCTGCGGCGAAGTTTCTGAGCGAGGGCAGCGAAGTCGGCTGATCAGCCTTCACGGGTTCGTTCCGCTTCCGCCTTCAGCATGGCTGCGCGCAGGGCCTTCCAGTGTCGCGCCGCCTCATGAGCGCCGAGCAGCGCCAGACCAAGCAAGAACGGGATCAGGTAATACACCACACGGAACATCAGCAACGAGGCGAGCAGCGCCTCTGGAGATGGACCCGGCAGGGCCTGCAACATGGTCGCCTCGAACGGCCCCAGCCCGCCGGGCACATTGCTGGCGACGCCGAGCAGGCTCGCCGCCATATAGATGGCCACATAGGTAACGAACGGGATGTCCTGGCCCGACGGCAGCAGCGCGTAAAGCACAGCGGACGCGCAGAGAATGTCGATCGTTCCCACCAAAAGCTGCGCCAGCGTGATCCAGAACCCCGGCAGCTCCAGTGTGACGCCCTGAACGTGCATTTTACGATGCGCCAGCGAGACCCACGCCACATACGCCACGAGACCGACCAGCAAGGCAGCGCCGATCAGCAGATTCATCGAGGCGTGCAGATGATTGATGGCGGCGAGTTCGCGCGAACGCAGCACCAGTGACACGCCTATTATCAGCGCCGAACCGAGCCAGTAATTGGCGCTCGCGATTACGATCAGACTGGCTATCTTGCCGGCCGGCACATGGGCGCGGGAATACAGCCAGAATCGTACCGTGCCGCCGGTTACCAGCGGAAAGCCCAGCGTATTGGCAATCGAATAACAGGTGAAGGACGCCAGAGCCGCAATCCGGTAGCGCACCTGCAGGCCGAGCTGGCGAACCGCCAGATAATCGTAGCCGGTCCAGGCAATAAACGAGAGCGTCGCGAACAATCCGGCGATTGCGAATTGCTCCATGCTGGTCATCTGGATTGCGATGCGCAGTTCGGCCCAACTGATCGTCGCCAGCGTGCGCGCCACCACATAGGCGGACAGGGTCAGAATGGACAGGCTGAATACCGCAGCCGCAATCTTGAGCCAGCGATGTTTGCTGGTCGCAGGCCGGGCGGCGTCGACCGCGTGCTTGTCTGCGTCGTCTGCGTGAATCATGGCAAGCCGCGGTTGATGATGGCGGCCTTATGCAGGCTCGCCATTGCCACCGCAACCGCTGTGCCTATGAAATCATCACTGCGACGATCAAATTTACTGGGTGCAGAACAGCGGCAGAACCGAAGCCCCCGAAGCGGCGGCGATTTCGCCAGCGGATTTTTCGCCCTTTCCGGCCTCAGAAGGGGCGCTCACGACGCCCGCCGATTGCAGAAACGCTTTTGCGGGATCCGTCCCGATCACCGGACTGGCGGTGGCGGGCACAATTCCCGCCACCAGACGGGGGGCGGATTTCGCCACGCCAACAAGCCCGACAAGCGCTCCGCTCCGGCTGAAAACAGCCGCGCCATTGGAGGCGCGCTGCAGCGGCGCGAATACGCGCGCCCCGGTTTCGCCCGCGCCCAGATCGCCCGGAGCGACGATCAACTCTGAAGCCGGCACGCCTGCACGCGGTCCTTGCTGCAACACCACCACCGGCCCGCTGGCGGAGCCGGTCGCTAGCGCGAGCGCTGGCGCGGTTTGCCCGGGCACGTCGAACATCACAAGGCCGTCCGGTCCCGGCTGGGGCGACATGGTGGCCTTGCGCCCGCCGATCTGGGCGTCCGTGCAAGTGCGCGACGCCAAGACGGCGAGCGCCTTTCCGGGCGCGACGACTATCGCGGAGCCGACCAGCGTCGGGCGCGGCGCGGATGCCTGAAGCGGCGGCGCGAGGCCGGGCGTCTGTGGAGGTCTGGCGGCCCCGCCCGCTCCGGCGGGTGCATTGGCGACAGCAACCGCAGCCGTGGCGAAAGGACTGAACGAATTGGCGATAGCGATATTGAGCGCATCAAAGGCGGCGCGCTGCTGCACCGGATAAGTGAGCGTATAGCCGCGCAAGACCGGCGCACCCTCCGCAACACCCCGCGCCACACGGGTGTAAAAGACCCGGCCCGCCGCATCGCCACTGACGACAAAGAAGTCGGCACGCAGAACCTTGTAGGAAACCTTGCGGTTGGGAGCGTCCACCTTCAGCCGGTCGTACATGGCCGAAAGTTCATTGCCGGGATCGGGCGCGGAAAACACGTCGAGCGCAGCTGCGCCGTCTGGCGTGTTGTAACGCGCGCCCTGCGCAGACGCGGTCTTCTTCGAAAACAGTTTCGCCGGCACCCCGATTGTGACGCCGGATTTCGCCTCCAGCACGGGCTTGAACAAAGCCGCATCGCGCGCCTTTGCGCCCGCCGCCACGAGCGCCGCGCGCGCCTTCGTGTCGAGCGAACCATCGGCGGGGAGCTTGGCGCGTTTGGCGAAAGCGACGATGGCTTCGCGCGTCATGCGCCCGAAGCCGCCATCGACCGTACCCTTGTAATCGCCCGTCCAGACGAGCGCGTCCTGAATGGCGCGACGGTCTGCCTCGGGCAGGGCATCGAACGCCGCGCGTGCAGCTTCAAAAGCCGGGTCGGGCGCAGCCGCAGGCGCGGGACCCTGCGCGAGAGCCTGACTGCCCGTTAGCCCAGACAACAAAGTCCCAAATGCCAGGGACAATCCGACAGACGCAATCGTCAGTACGCGATGAAGACGCATGGCCGGCTCCGGGACTATGGTTGACGCCAGAACAATGCCGGCATCATCGCCAAAATTTCGCCAAGACGAAAGAGCCAATATGTCGCCCATATCGGCAATTGATTACAATGTGACTCAAAGTCATGTTCTCAATTGTTGCAGAACATGACAGGCTGCAAACTCGATTGGCCGGCCACGTCCGGCGCGGGACCATTTCAGGAGGCGCAAATGCGCAACTTCGCTCGTTCCCTTTTCGCCGGCGCGGTGATGTTTCTGACGGCCACATCGGCCTTCGCCCAGAAGTCCTATACGCGGGAAGATCTGACGAGCGACGTCATTCGCCTCGAAGAACAATTCCGCAAGGACGCAGGTACAATCGCAGGCAACCGGACGGCAGAAGATCTGAGGCGCGACGGCGTCGGGGCGCTTCAGCGTAATCCGCGCGGCGCGATCCGCTCATTCTCGGCTGCCATTGCGGCCTCGCCGCGCGACGCCTCGCTCTGGTTGCTCTATGCACGCGCTGCCTTTTCGAGCGCCCAGTAAAACAACATCAACGACAGCTATGTGCTTTACGAAGCCGCCTCCGCCGCAGCCTTCACGTCCTATCAGCGCGCAACTGCGCGCAATGATGAAGCGTCAGCCCTCACGCTGCTGGCAGAAATCTATGCGCGTCGCGAAATGTGGCGCATGTCGCTCAATGCCTACAGGGCAAGTCTGGAGCGGGCCGACAATCCGAATATCCGCAGAACCTACGAGGCAATGCGGGAAGAGCGCGGCTTCAGGATCCTCGACTACAAGGTCGACAGCGATGCAGCGGCCCCGCGCGTCTGCTACCAGTTCTCAGAGCCGTTGCAGCGCGGCAAGGTCGATTTCGCGCCCTATGTGGCGGTGTCGGGCGCGGCCAATGCGGCCATCACAGCCGAAGATCAGCAGCTTTGTGTCGAAGGCCTGAAGCATGGCGAGCGTTACGCCGTTGTGGTGCGTCAGGGTCTGCCGTCGTCTGTTGGCGAAAACCTGCTGAAATCTGCAGACTACGAAATCTATGTGCGCGATCGCTCGCCGCAGGTGCGTTTCACGGGCAAGAACTATGTGCTGCCGCGCGTCGGGCAGGAAGGCATCCCGGTCGTGTCGGTCAATACCGACAAGATCGCTATCGATGTGCTGCGCGTGGGCGACCGCAATCTGCTGCCGACTGTACGGTCGGAAGATTTCCTGTCGCAACTCGGCTCCTACAAGCTGCGCGACTTCATCAATGAAAAAGGCGTGAAAATCTGGTCGGGTGTGCTCGACGCCAAGCCTGATCTCAACAAGGACGTGGTCACCGCGTTTCCGGTTCTCGAAGCCGTGAAGACGCTGGAGCCGGGTGTTTACGTGATGGTCGCAAAGGCTGGCGAAAAGCCTGTGAGCGCAGCCACCGAAGGCGGCGACGATGATTATTACGGCACGAACGCCACCCAGTGGTTTGTGGTGTCTGACCTTGGCCTCACGGCGTTTTCGGGCGACGACGGCGTGCATGTGCTGGTGCGCTCGCTCGCCAGCGCCGCGCCGCTTACCGGCATCGAGGTGCGCCTCATCGCGCGCAATAACGAAGTGCTCGCAACACGCACCACAGACGCCGCCGGCCACGCGCGTTTCGACCCCGGTCTGGCGCGTGGAACAGCAGGCCTTGCGCCGGGTCTGGTGGTGGCCAACAACAAGGATGCAGATTATAACTTCCTCGATGTTGCGCAAACGCCGTTCGATCTGACGGATCGCGGCGTGAAGGGCCGCACGACTGCCAAGGCGCTCGATGCATTCCTCTACACCGAGCGCGGCGTCTATCGCTCGGGCGAGACCGTCAACCTGACCGCACAGCTGCGCGATGCGCGCGGCGCAGCGGTCGGCGCGCTGCCGCTGACGCTTGTGGTGAAGCGTCCCGACGGCGTCGAATACAAGCGTGCGCTTGTGGGCGATCAGGGTCTGGGCGGGCGCGCCTGGTCGATCAATCTCTTGCCGAATGTCGCCACCGGCACTTGGCGCGTGCAGGCTTTCGCCGATCCGAAAAGCCCGGCCATCGGCGAAGCAGGATTTCTGGTTGAAGATTACATCCCCGAACGGCTTGATTTCACCCTGAAAGCTGTCGACGCCGCAGCGCGTTCCGGCCAGAAGGTGACGATTGAATCCGACGCCCGCTATCTCTATGGCGCGCCCGGTTCGAATCTCGAAATCACCGGCGACGTGACGATCCGCGCCACGGAAGAAGATTCCATTCCGGGCCTGCCGGGCTACAGCGCCGGCCTTGAGGACGAGACGTTCGAGACCGTGAAGAACGAACTCGAAGAGCCCGTGACAACCGACGCGCGCGGACACGCGAACGTCGCGGTTGCTATCCCCGAGTTCACCGCGGCGCGTCCGGTCGAGGCGCATATCGTTTTGCGCGTCGGCGAACCGGGAGGTCGCGCCGTCGAGCGCACACTCACCTTGCCGGTGCGGCCCGCCGCCGGCATGATCGCGGTGAAGAAGAACTTCGACGAATTGTCGGAGGGCTCCACCGCAACGTTCGACATTGCGGCTGTCAACAGCAATGGCCAGCGCGGCGCGCGCAAGAACGTTCAATGGACGCTCTATCGCGTTAGCTCGGATTACCAGTGGTATAATTCGGACGGTCGCTGGGGCTTCGAACGCGTGAAGTCGTCGCGCAAGATCGCCGATGGCCGCATCGACATCGACGCCGTACAGCCGGCAAAAATCGCCGCCGCTGTCGGCTGGGGCGCGCATCGGCTTGAACTTCGCTCCGATGAAGGCGGCGACATGCCGACCAGCATCAATTTCGAAGTCGGCTGGTCGGGAGATTCTACAGCCGAAACACCGGATTTGCTGGAAGTCACGCTCGACAAGCAGGACTATAAAGCTGGCGAATCCCTGAAACTGCGCATCGCTTCGCGCTTCGACGGCAAGGCGTCTGTGGCGATCATCGGCGACAAGCTCAGCGAGCTTGTCACGCGCGATGTGAAAACAGGCGACAACGAAATCTCCCTGCCGGTGAAGGCCGAATGGGGTGCAGGCGCCTATGCGGTCGCCATCGCGCATCGTCCGCTCGACGCCGCCGCCAAACGCATGCCGGGCCGCGCGCTCGGCCTCGCATGGTTCGGCGTCGAGCAGGACAGCCGCAAACTGACTGTGGCGCTCAACACGCCGCCAAAGATCGAACCGCGCGGCGCCTTTTCGATTCCGGTGAAACTCACTGGCCTCGCGGCAGGCGAAGAAGCATATATGACGGTTGCGGCAGTCGATATCGGCATCCTCAATCTGACGCGCTTCGAGACACCGAACCCGGGCGAGTTCTTTTTCGGCCAGCGTCAGCTCTCGACTGAAATCCGCGATCTTTACGGCCTGTTGATCGACGGCATGCAGGGCGCGCGTGGTGCGATCCGCTCGGGCGGCGACGACGCCGGCAAGGGGCTCGAAGGCAACCGTCCCACACAGGAACCGCTGTCGCGCTATTCGGGCGTCGTGAA
>CANJWR010000009.1 GCA_947478455.1 Beijerinckiaceae bacterium
TGTTCGGAAATTTTCTACGATCAAGGCCCGGCGCTGCAAGGTGGCCCTCCCGGTAGCCCGGACGAGGACGGCGACAGGTTCCTCGAATTCTGGAACCTCGTGTTCATGCAATACGAGCAGATTGGTCCCGGCAACCGTATGCCGCTCCCGCGGCCGTCCATCGACACCGGCATGGGTCTGGAGCGAATCGCCGCCATCCTGCAGGGTGTCCATTCCAATTACGACATCGACCTGATGCGCGCGCTGATCCGCGCTTCTTCGGACGCCACAGGGGTCGATCCCGATGGACCACACAAGGCCAGTCACCGGGTGATCGCCGACCATTTGCGCGCCTCGGCATTTCTGGTGGCGGACGGCGTACTGCCATCCAACGAGGGCCGCGGCTACGTGCTCCGCCGTATTATGCGCCGCGCCATGCGCCACGCCCAGTTGATCGGCTCGCGCGATCCGCTGATGTGGCGTCTGGTTCCGGCGCTCGTGCGCGAAATGGGTCAGGCCTATCCGGAACTCGTCCGCGCTGAATCACTCATCTCCGAAACCCTCCGGCTTGAGGAAACCCGCTTCCGGGCGACGTTGGCGCGTGGTCTTACGATGCTGGACGACGAAACGAAGGACATCCCGTCAGGTGGCAAGTTGAACGGCGAAACCGCCTTCAAGCTTTACGACACTTACGGTTTCCCGCTCGACCTGACACAGGACGCACTGCGCGCCCGCAACATCGGCGTCGATACAGACGCCTTCAATGCCGCCATGGAGCGCCAGCGCGCCGACGCCCGGAAGGCCTGGGCCGGGTCGGGCGAGGCCGCTACCGAAACCGTCTGGTTCGGCATCCGCGAAAAGACAGGCGCGACCGAATTTCTCGGCTACGACACCGAGACCGCCGAAGGCGTGATTGCCGCGCTGGTCACCGATGGCGCCGAAACCGATCGCCTCAAGGCTGGCCAGAAAGGCCTCGTAATCGTCAATCAGACGCCGTTCTACGGTGAATCCGGCGGCCAGGTCGGTGATGTCGGCGTCATGTCGGCCATCGGGGTGCGTGCCCGCGTGATCAACACGCAGAAGAAGCTTGGCGACGTCTTCGCCCACGAAGTTGAGGTGGAGGCCGGAGAACTCACCATCGGCATGGCGCTTGAACTTGCCGTCGATCATTCCCGCCGCACCTCCATCCGCGCTAACCATTCGGCCACGCATCTTCTGCACGAGGCCTTGCGGCAGGTGCTCGGCGATCACGTCGCCCAGAAGGGCTCGCTGGTGGATGAAGATCGGCTGCGTTTCGACTTCGCGCATCCCAAACCGATCAGCGACGCCGAAGTCGCCGAGATCGAAAATCTCGCCAACCGGGCGGTCTTGCGCAACGAACAGGTGATTACCCGCCTGATGGCGATCGACGACGCCATCACGTCCGGCGCGCGCGCGCTGTTCGGCGAAAAATACGGCGATGAAGTACGCGTCGTCTCGATGGGCACCGTCGGCGAGGCCGGCAAGGGGCCTGCGGCGTTCTCGATTGAATTGTGCGGCGGCACCCACGTGTCCCGCACCGGCGACATCGGTCTTGTGACCATCGTGTCGGAAGGCGCAGTCGCGGCCGGCGTGCGTCGTCTCGAAGCCAAGACTGGCGATGCTGCCCGTAATCACCTCAATCAGGAAGCGCGCCGCCTGCGCGATCTGGCGGCCATCTTGAAAGCCCCGGCAGTCGAGGCCGCCAGCCGCGTCGAAGCCTTGATTGAGGATCGCCGCAAGCTGGAACGCGAACTCACCGATGCGCGCAAGAAGCTGGCCATGGGCGGAGGCGGCTCCGCCGGCGCTGCGGATGCGGTGCGCGACGTCGGCGGCGTCAAACTGTTCGCCCGCACCGTTACCGGCGTCGAGATGAAGGATCTCAAGTCGTTGGCCGACGAGGCGAAGGACAAGCTCGGCTCAGGCATCGTGGCGATCGTGGGCGTTGCGGAAGACGGCAAGGCCGGCGTCGTGGTTGCGGTGACGAAAGACCTGACGAGCAGGTTCAATGCGGTCGATCTGGTGCGCATCGCGTCGGAAAAACTCGGCGGCAAGGGTGGCGGCGGACGTCCCGACATGGCGCAGGCAGGCGGCCCCAATGGCGCAGACGCCGAAGCGGCGCTTGACGCTGTCGCGTCCCGCATCGGCAGCGCGGTCGTCGCGTGAGTAACGCAACCGCCGGAGAGGCTGCGGGCATTCCCGTAACCCTCCGTCGGCGCATCCATTTGATGCTCGATTCCAGCGTTGCGACGGATCTGACAACCGTCCTTTTGCATCGCTCGTTTGTTCTGCTTGTTCTGATCAGCGTTGCGGCGGTAGTCCTCGAGTCGATGCCCCGGATGGCCGAGAAGTACGAGCACTGGTTCCTGCTCGTCGAAAACCTGTCGCTGGCAGTTTTCTCGATCGACTATGCGCTGCGTCTCTGGTCCGCGCCGGAGCACACGCCCTACTCGGAAATGCACCCGTGGCGTGCCCGTTGGTCCTACATGATCACCGGCTGGGCAATCATCGATCTGCTGTCGATTCTTCCTTTCGTGCTGGCGTTCTTCGTTCCTGCCGATTTCAAGATATTGCTGCTGCTTCGGCTGATCCGTTTTTTCAAGCTGGCGCGTTATTCGGCCGGCATGCGCTCGCTCATGGCGGCGCTGGAAGCCGAACGGAAAGCTCTGCTGGCATCAATGACGGTTCTGCTAGGTCTGGTGCTGGTGGCAGCTTCGGCCATTCACCTGTTCGAACATGAAGCCCAGCCGGACAAGTTCGGCTCGATCCCTGATTCCATGTGGTGGGCCATCGTGACGCTGACCACCGTCGGCTACGGGGACGTTGTGCCGGTGACTGTCGGCGGCAAGCTGGTCGCGGGCTTCACGATGATCATGGGCCTGATGATGCTGGCCCTGCCCATCGGCATTGTGGCAAACGCTTTTGCAGAAGAAATTCACCGCCGCGAGTTCGTCGTCACCTGGGGCATGCTGGCCCGCGTGCCACTGTTTGCCTCGCTCGACGCCGCCGAGATTGCTGAAGTGATGCGCTATCTGCGCGCCCAGACCATCCCGGCCGACACCCTCGTGGTCCGCAAAGGCGAGGAGGCGCGCTGCATGTATTTCGTCGCTGCAGGCGAGGTGGAGGTTGAAACTCCGACTGGCGGCGTAAAGCTCGGCGAGGGAAGTTTCTTTGGCGAAATGGCACTCATGAGGCGCTTGCCGCGCAACGCCAACATCCGGTCCCTTACAGCGGTCAAACTATTGATCCTCGATGGCGTGGACCTCCATTCAATCATGGACCGGAATCCCGAAATCCGGAATCGGATCGAGGCGATTATTGCGCAGCGCAGTTAGGGCGCTGTTCACCACAACTTGCCGCCGCCGTGGCGAGAGGCGGGTTCATGTGCGACCGCACACACCCGCCGGTGCCTGCCGGATCTAGCCTTCATCATCAAATGACGAACCGGCCAGTGGCCGCGCGATGAAGGATAAAGATCATGACCAGAGCCCGCCTGTTTAGCGCCGTCGACCTCGCCGTCCGCGCTTCGCTGATTGCCGGAGTCACCACGATAGGCTTTCTGGCTGCAGCGTTGATTGCGCCGGGCGCACACGCCTGAGCTTGTCAAAATCAACGCTCTGCATGTCGCGGCACTGATTGCTTGATCTGTCGCAAGGTGCAAAACTCATGATGATCCTAGGATTCACCCAAATGGGAGATCGTCATGTTCAAGACCATTCTGGTTCCAGTCGACCTCGGTGAAGTCGACGTTGCAAAGCCCGCCATCGACAAGGCAATCGCGCTCGCAGACTGGTCGGGCGCGACCGTCCGGTTGATCAATATTCAGCCGCTCCTGCCCGCGACCTACATGGACTATGTGCCGTCCGACTTCGACGGGCAGCAAAAGGAATGGGCCGAGAAGGCCATGGCCGAACTTGCCGCCAAGGTGCCGCTGCCTGAAGGCCGCGTCAGCACCGTGGTTCGCATCGGCGGCATCTATCCCGAAATTCTGGCCGAGGCCGAGGAATGGGGTGCGGACCTCATCGTGATTGGCTCGCATCGTCCGGCCATGTCGACTTATTTGCTCGGCTCTAACGCCAAAACAATCGTGCGCCACGCCAAATGTTCGGTGTTGGTCGTTCGCGACTGATCGCAAGGCGCATTCGATTATGCATTCGCCGTCCGTCATGTGCGGGCGGCGATTTTTGTCTTGAGGCGGCGATCAGCGAATAAGTTCGCGCATCGCCGATTCAAGTCCCGTGATCGTCAGCGGATACATGCGATCGCTCATCAGTTTCTTCATGATTTCGACCGATTCAGTGTAGCGCCACTGGTTCTCCGGTAGCGGATTGAGCCAGACCATGTGCGGCCAGTTGCGCGTCACGCGCTCCATCCAGACCTTTCCGGCCTCTTCGTTGGTATATTCGACCGCACCGCCCTTTTCGATGATCTCGTAGGGCGACATGGCCGCGTCGCCGACGAAGATCACCTTGTAGTCGTGCGGATAGGTGTGCAGCACATCCCACGTCATCGTACGGTCGACCCAGCGTCGGCTGTTCTTTTTCCAGACTCCCTCGTAGAGGCAATTGTGGAAATAGAAATGCTGCATGTGTTTGAACTCGGTCTTCGCCGCCGAGAACAATTCCTCCACCAGCTTGATGTGCCAGTCCATCGAGCCGCCGATGTCGAAGAACAGCAGCACCTTCACCGCATTGCGGCGCTCGGGCCGCATGTGAACGTCGAGCCAGCCCTTGTTGGCGGTTTCCTTGATCGTTGAGTCGAGATCGAGTTCGTCCGGCGCGCCCGTGCGGGCGAATTTACGCAGGCGGCGTAGCGCAATCTTGATGTTGCGGATGCCCAGCTGCACGTCGCCGTCGAGATCCTTGTAGGTGCGCTTGTCCCAGACCTTCGCAGCCCGACCGGAGCGGTTCTGCTCCTGCCCGATGCGCACGCCCGACGGATTGTAGCCATGCGCGCCAAAGGGCGATGTGCCGGCGGTGCCGATCCATTTGTTGCCGCCCTCGTGCCGCTCCTTCTGTTCCTTCAGCCGCTCCCGCAGGGTTTCCATCAGCTGTTCCCAGCCGAGCGCCTCAAGCTGCGCCTTCTCTTCTTCGGTGAGATATTTTTCCGCCAGACGCCGCAGCCATTCCTCGGGGATCTCTGATTTTTCGAGCGCCTGCAGCAGGCTTTCGAGACCGCGGAACATGGTGGCGAAGACGCGGTCGAACTTGTCGAGATTTCGTTCGTCCTTCACCAGCATGGTGCGGGCGAGAAAATAGAAATGATCAACCGACATGTCGCCGAGGCCGCGATCCAGCGCCTCCATCAGCGTCAGATATTCGCGTAGCGTGACCGGAACCTGTGCGTCCCGAAGCGATGTGAAGAAGTTCAGAAACATGCCGCATTCTGGCACGGAATGGGCGGGTGCGGAACTCCCGCATCCGCCCTTCAAAAAACTTCGCGCCTGGCAGGTCGCTTAGCCCAGAAGGCCTTCGGCCTTCATGGCTTCCTGCACCTTCGGGCGCGCGCCGACGCGGGCCATATAAGCCGTCACATTGGCGAACTTCGACAGGTCGATCTTGTGCATGCGGGTCCAGTTGAGGACCGTGTAGAGATAGGCGTCCGCCACAGAAAAGTTGCCGAGCAGATAGTCCTTGCCGGCTAGCTGCGCGTCGAGATTGGTCAGGCGCTTGTCGATGAGGCCGAGCGTGAACTCCTTCCACTCACCCTGCTGGGCGGGGTTGAACAGTGAGCCTATCGACTTGTGCAGTTCGGCGGTGATGAAGTTCAGGGCTTCCTGCAAGCGATAGCGCTCGATCGTGCCGTTCTTCGGCGCAAGGCCGGACTCGGGCTTCAGATCGGCCAGATATTGCACAATGGCCGGACCTTCGGTGAGCACCTGCCCGCCGCCGATGTCGAGCGCCGGCACATAGCCCTTGGAATTGATAGCCACGAAATCAGCGCCGCTCGCGGTCTTCTTGGCGCGCAGATCAACCTTTTCGATCTCCAGCGGAATGCCGGCTTCGAGAGCCACAATATGGGGCGACAGCGAACAGGCGCCGGGCGAGTAATAAAGCTTCATGATAATCTCCCTTGCTGGCGAACTGCCGCCGGCATGTCGGTCAAATGAAGCCTTGCTAACCGAATAGCAAGTACTTACCTTATGGTAAGTATGATTCATTATCTCCACCCGCCGCAATGGAACGCTCAATGTCCACCCGATCTGCGCCTGTCCGGCGACAGGAAGATGTCGCGCCTTCTGCCGACTGCAGGCGCGCCGATGTGTTCAAGCAGGATTGCCCGTCGCGGCTGGTTCTCGAAACGCTGGCGGAAAAATGGGCGCTTCTGCTGCTGCACACGCTCGCCGCGGGCGGCCCCCGCCGTACTTCGGACCTGCGTCGCGCCATCGGGGGCATTTCGGAAAAGATGCTCATCCAGACCTTGCGCAAGCTCGAGCGCAATGGATTTGTGGTCCGCCATTCCTTCGCCGAAGTGCCGCCACGGGTTGAGTATCGCCTGACCGATATGGGCCATTCGCTATCGCAGGCCGTCCGGATGCTCGACGGATGGGTGGAGGCGAACATCATGAGCGTTCTGGACGCGCAGAAAGCGTTCGATATGCGCGAGGGTTGAGCCTTGCGCCGGGCGGTATCTGACCATATCATATGGTCAGATTGGAGCGATCCATGAACAAGGCCATCACCATCACCGCAACCGAGTTCAAGGCGCGGTGCCTCAAGATCATGGACGATCTTGAGGCGCGGCGGATCGATAGCGTGACGGTGACGAAGCGCGGAAAGCCGTCTGTTTTGGTCACCGCCCCGAAAGACCTCGCGTGGAAGCCGTTGCATGGCGCTCATAGCGGCAAGATCTGGATAGCGCCTGACGTTGACCTGACCGGGCCCGTCGTGCCGCTTGAAGACTGGGGCCTCGAAGAGCCGAACATTCCGTGAGGCTTCTGCTCGACACTCACGCGATGATCTGGCTCGACGCCGGCGAGCCGATGAACCGCGAGGCTTTGGATCTGATCGATGCCGCCGGAAGGTCCAGCGAATTGTTCGTTTCGGCAATTTCATTCTGGGAACTGGCGCAGCTCGTCGCCCGGGGTCGCGTCCGGGTTCAGGATTCGATCGAGGTTTGGATCGAGCGGTTTTCGGCCCAGCCCGGGATCACGGCGGTTCCGCTGACGCCTGCGGCGGCGGTTCGGTCCGTATCCTTGCCCGGACTTTTACACCGCGACCCCGCCGACCGTTTCCTGATCGCCACAGCACTGGAACTCGATGCCGCCATCGTGACCCGCGATCAGGTCATTCTCGCCCATGCACAGGCCGGACATGTCGACGCGATCCCCTGTTGATGCTTCCCGTCAGCAGGCCTACACAGGCCTCACTTTGACAGCGGCGGGACAGCTCAAGTGAACATCCTCCTCCTCGGCTCGGGCGGTCGCGAACATGCGCTGGCGAATGCGTTGGCGAAATCGCCGCGCCTCACCAGACTTTTTGTCGCTCCCGGCAATCCCGGCATGGCGACTGTCGCCGAACTCGTTTCGCTGGACACAGCCGACCATGCTGCCGTGGTGAACTTCTGCCGTTTGATGAAAGTTGAATTGGTCGTCATCGGTCCCGAAGCCCCGTTGGTGGCCGGCATCGTGGACGATCTCGCCGCCGCAGGGATCAAGGCCTTCGGCCCGTCGAAAGCCGCTGCCCAACTGGAAGGCTCGAAAGGCTTCACCAAGGATCTCTGCCGCGACTTCAATATCCCGACCGCCGCCTACGAGCGGTTTGCAGCCGCCGAGCCCGCCAAGGCCTATATTCGCAAGCGCGGCGCGCCCATCGTGGTCAAAGCTGACGGGCTGGCCGCCGGCAAGGGCGTCATTGTGGCGATGGGCCTCGCGGAAGCCGAGGCCGCGATTGACATGATTTTCGGCGGCGCTTTCGGCTCGGCGGGCGCTGAAGTTGTGGTGGAAGATTTTCTCGAAGGCGAGGAAGCCTCGTTCTTCGCGCTGTGCGATGGCGAACGTGCACTGGCTTTCGCTTCGGCGCAGGATCACAAGCGTGTCGGCGACGGCGATACCGGCCCGAATACCGGCGGCATGGGGGCCTATTCGCCCGCGCCGGTGATGACACCGGAGATCACCGCGCGCGTGATGCGCGAGATCATCGACCCCACCCTGCGCGGCATGAAGGCGCGCGGCGCGCCTTATAAAGGCGTCCTGTTCGCCGGGCTGATGATCGGCCCCAAAGGTCCGCAGCTCATCGAGTTCAATGCGCGCTTCGGCGATCCGGAAACGCAGGTCATGCTGCCGCGCGTCGAGGACGATCTGTTGGGCCTGCTGCTCGCCAGCGCCGAAGGAAAGCTTCCCGAGAAGCCGGTCTCCCTGTCGTCACAAACTGCGCTCACAATCGTTTATGCAGCTAACGGCTATCCGGACGCGCCCGAACGCGGCAGCGAAATCCGCAACCTGGATCGCACTGCCGCACTGAAGAATGTCACCATGACCCATGCGGGAACCAAACTCGATGGCGGACGGTTGTTGGCCAACGGCGGGCGCGTTCTCAATGTCACCGCAATGGGCGACAACGTCGCTGTCGCACAGGCCCGCGCCTACGAGGCCATCGGGCAGATCGACTGGCCCGGCGGTTTTTACCGCAAGGACATCGGCTGGCGCGCAGTGCAAAAGAATTCGTTCTGACAGGCATCAAGAAGCCCGACGCATTGAGTGATCGCCGAAAGACATTGGTCGATAATTGACGATTGGATGAATCTCGTAAATAATATTGATCTTGGAAAGAAGCTTTCCGTTTAGTCGGGAGTTTCGGATATTCGACGTGAAATATTTTGATGCTGCGTGACTATGATGTTGCGGCGATGGATTTCAATTCCTCGTCAATTTCGTAAATGCCGTTGAGAACCAGCGCCCGTTAACACAGGCTGATGGAGGAACATATGGCGAAGCAACAGAAATTTTCTAAAGAAAAAAATCAAAAGAGCAAAGCGCCTCTGTCCGAAAGGTCGCAAAAAAAAGGACCGGCAGAAAAGGCCGCTACGGATAGTTCCCTTTCAACAAACACAAAATCCGAACCGAAAGCTTTGCAGCCACGTAGCCTCAATACAATTAGATTTAGAAATCGCGAGTTTTCCGGTTCTCCGAGAAGGTTCGCCAATCGCAAGCTCGATATCCTGCCCGATATGCCTGACATTCGGGACCGAATTTATAGTCCGACGTTGCGGGCGTTGCATCAGAAGGTCGAGCCGCCCCCGCCGGCCCTGGTCCGCGATCAGGGCAATGATTCCAGCTGTACGGGCTATTCGCTGGCTCACGTGATCGATCTGCTTCAGCGCGTGCAGGCCGGCGACAGGGCCGCGCCGTCGGTCAGTGCTCGCATGCTCTACGAGATGGCGAAGCGCAACGATGAATGGAATGGCAGCGCCTATGAGGGATCGAGCCTCCGCGGCGCCATCAAGGGCTTCTTCCGAAACGGGGTCTGCACAGAAAAAACCGCGCCGGACAAGCCAGGCGTCAAGAACTGGGCGCTCACATACGAGATGGCGAAGGAGGCGCGACAGCTTCGGCTTGGAGCCTATTACCGCCTGCAGCCCGATATCAGCGACTACCATGCGGCGATCAATGAAGTCGGCGTCATTTATGTGTCGGCGCAAATTCACTCCAACTGGGAAACCCCCAAAGGCTCATCCATCGACCCCGGCGGAAAGCCGGCGGGAGGGCACGCGTTCGCGATCATCGGCTATGACGAAGCCGGATTCTGGGTTCTGAATTCTTGGGGTCCGAAATGGGGCAAGTCCGGCCTTGCCCACTGGACTTATCGCGACTGGATGTCCAGCGTGATGGACGCATGGGTTTTGCAACTGGGCGTTCGCGCGCCGGATGCTTTCGGGGTCGCGCCGCGTGCATCGCCCGGCACATCATCAGGCTTTTTTTCATCCAGCGAACCCAACCGCAGCGACATTCTCGGTCATTTTATCAATATCGATGACGGCCGCTTTGTCGAAGAAGGGAAGTATGCATCGCCTACTCTCACGGAAATGCAGGAAACCGTGAAACGAATTGTCCTGCCGACGTCAAACTCCGGTATGGGATTCGATCATCTGGTCATCTACGCCCATGGCGGTCTCAATTCACTCGCTGACGAAGCCAAGCGCATCGCAACCTGGAAGCGCGCCGATATTTTCGGTCGCAACCGAATTTATAATTTCCACCTGATGTGGGGTTCGGGCTTCGTGGATGAAGTGTTTGGCGGGCTATCTGATTCGCCAACGGTCGGCGGAGTCAGGGGGAAATGGAATGACTGGATATTCGAAGCCGGCCTGGTCAAGGAAGCGGGCTCCTATGCCTGGCGTAACATGAAGCAAGATGCGGCTGCGGCATTTGGGGGCGACAACGTCTACAATGGCGGAGTCAAGGGATTGAAACCTCTCCTGCAGGGCATCGACAAAGCCGCCAAGCGCCCCAAGCTGCATCTGGTGGGACATAGCGCTGGCGCAATTATGCTCGGACGGATGTTGTTGGCATTAAAAAAATATAATTTGGCCCAACTCGAACTGACCAGCATACATTTGATGGCTCCTGCCTGCACGTCTGCCTTTTTTAACGAGCATTACGGCCCCTATCTGGTCGACAAAGGCCAGATGAAGCTGCATGACAAGATCTATCTCTACAATCTCACCGACGAACTGGAGCTGAGCGACACGGTTTCATCGAATCTTCCGCTTGTGCCCAGCTACGGGCGCTCTTTGCTGTATCTCGTGTCGCGCGCATTCGAGGAAAAGGCAGCAACGCCGCTCGCCGGAATGGCTCTTTATGCCGACAAGATTTCTCCTGCCGCCAAGCTGAATATCGCCTATTCGGCAAAAGGCGGGAAAACAGAATCAACCTCGCACGGCGGTTTCGACAATGACGCGGCGACAATGACGACAATCATGTCCCGCATTCTGGGCGCTGCGCCGAAGAAACCGCCTGAGCCGGGTGAACTGAATGATGATTGAAACAAGCGCTCGCCCGGCGTAGTGCTAGTCCGCTTTGATGGGGTTCGGCGGATTTTTGCCTGATCCGAAAGGGCAGAACCATGACCGATCTCGCCGATCTTTTTCCGGGCTTCCAGTCGCACTGGATCGACACATCCATCGGGCGCATCTTCGCGCGCTCACATGGCGCTGGAACGCCGCTTGTTTTGCTGCACGGTTTTCCCGAAACGCATGTCATGTGGCATCGGGTTGCGCCGGCGCTCGCTGAATCCCATTTCGTTGTCGCGATGGATTTGCGCGGCTATGGCTGGTCGTCAGCGCCCACCAGCGAAGGCGGCGCGATGTACGCCAAGCGCGCCATGTATGAAGACGTGATCGCCGTCATGGAATCCCTCGGCCATGTGCGCTTTCACGTGGCGGGTCATGATCGCGGTGCGCGCGTCGCCTATCGGCTGGCGCTCGATCATCCGGGCCGCGTCGACAGGCTGGCCTTGCTGGACATTCTGCCGACGGCGGAAGTCTGGAGGAACATTCGCGCCGGTACATCGCCCGGCGCGCACTGGGATTTCCTGTCGCGCAAGGCGCCCGAACCCGAAAGCATGATTGTGCGCGACCCCGATCTCTATTTTGAGCCGCTGCTGGAGAAATGGACGAAGGCGGAATCATTGAAGTCCTTCGATGCGCGCGCTGTGGCGCAATACCGCGCGGCATGGCGCGATCCCTCGCGCATCCACGCCATGTGCGAGGACTACCGGGCGGGCGCAACGCTGGATGTGGACGCTGACGCCTCAGACCTTGCTGCGCATAAGACGATTGCCAATCCTACTCTAGTGCTCAATGGCGATTTCTATCTCACGCGCAGCGTCAGCGAGACGCCCCTGCAGGTCTGGCGACGCACCTTTGCGCCCAAAGCCGCCGGACACATGATCGATTCGGGCCACTTCCTCGCGGAAGAAAATGCACCAGATACAACCGCAGCCCTGAAGGCGTTTTTCGCATGAGCGATCTGATTTTTCGCGACGCGACCCGCGCTGATCTCGCCGCAGTCGTCACCATGCTGGCCGACGACTTTCTGGGCGGCGAGCGCGGGGAAATCATCAGTGAGCCATTGCCTGACTCCTACGTCGATTCTTTCAACGCCATTCGGGCCGATCCGCGCGGACGCCTGATTGTGGCCGAACGCGAAGGCGAAGTCGTCGGCTGTTATCAGCTCACGTTCATTCCGGGCCTGTCCTATCAGGGTGCATGGAAAGCCATCATCGAGGGCGTGCGGATCGCCGGCACGGTGCGGGGTTCGGGCCTGGGCAGTCAATTGCTGCAACACGCTATCAATCTGGCGAGGGACGGCGGCGCGCGGGCGCTCGAACTCACCACCAACAAGGCCCGCAAGGACGCGCAGCGCTTCTACGCAAAGCTGGGCTTCAAGAATTCGCACGAAGGCTACAAGCTCGAACTTTGATCGGTTCAGATGTCCAAAGCGATAGCCAAACATTCGGGTAGGCACGGAACTATCGGTCTGGCGCTCGGCGGTGGCGGGGCGCGCGGACTTGCGCATATCGTGCTGCTGGAAGTGCTGGATGAACTGGGCCTCAAACCCGTCCGAATTGTCGGCACATCCATCGGCTCCATCGTCGGCGCGGCCTATGCAGCAGGCGTCAGCGGACGTGATCTGCGCACCCATGTGCTCGGCCTCGTGCGCGACAGGCCGGGCGCGATGGCGCGCCTGCTGAAGGCCCGCGTCGGACGCTTCAGCGATCTGTTCAACGGCAATATGGGCAATCCCGTCATGCTCGACGGAGAATTGCTGCTCGACCTGTTTTGGCCCGCCATGGTGCCGGATCGTTTCGAGCAACTGGCGATTCCATTCGAGTCCGTCGCTACCGACTTTGTCGGTCGTCGCGGGGCGATCTTTAGCGCCGGCCCGCTCGCGCCCGCCGTTGCGGCCTCGATGGCGATTCCCGGCCTCATCAAGCCCGTCGAGATGGACGGTTTGGTGCTGGTCGACGGCGGCGTGGTCGATCCGCTGCCGTTTCGTCACCTGATCGGAGCTGTGGACGTCATCATAGCCTGCGACGTCACCGGCGGCCCGGTCGCCGACCGCAAGGGCGTCCCGAAACCCTTCGAGGCCATGTTCGGCGCGGCGCAGATCATGATGGCCTCGATCACGCGGGAGATTCTGGCCGTCAGCCAGCCCGATGTTCTGCTGAAGCCGGATGTGGACGCCTTCAGGGTCCACGATTTTTTCAAGGCGGCCCAGATTTTTGCGGCCTGCGAAGGCCTGCGGGACGAGGCCAAGCGGAGCATCGAGCGCAAGCTGAAGGCGCTTGAGCGTTCCTGAACGGGTGCATTCAATCGCTGTGTGGCTGCGCAGCCTCTTGTAAATGTCCTCGATCCCGGTCCAATCTGGTCCCGCTTCAAGCGGGTGCACGCCATGAAACGTTTGGGATTGATGCTGGCGGCAGCGGCGCTGCTGTTTGCAGCCCCTGTCTGCGCAGAAGAATATGCGGTCGAGAAGGGCTATCTGCGGGTGGAGATCAACGGCCGCCCGTGGCGGCTGGAAACCCGCATCGTCAAGCGTACGGACCTGACCGGCAAACTGCCGATCGCGCTGATCACTCACGGATCGGCGGATTCGCCAGCACAACGCCTCAACCAGCACGCAAGTTCCCTTGAAGCGCAGGCCAAGGATCTCGCCTGGCGCGGCTATCTGGCTGTCGCCGTCATGCGGCGAGGCTTCGGCTCCTCCGACGGCCCGATGCCGGAGCCCACCAATTGCCCGGTGAAAACCTATCTGAATCGCTTCAACAGCGACGCCGACGATCTGCAGGCCGCGCTGGTGGCTATTGCCAAGCGTCCTGACGCCGACCCCGAAACGATCGTTGCTGTCGGTGTCTCGGCCGGCGGGCCGGCGCTGATTGCGCTGGGCGCGCGCAACCCGAAGGGCCTCAAGGGCATCGTCAATATCTCCGGCGGTCTCGTTTCGCTTTCGTGCCCGAACGAGGACGCGCTGGTCGATGCGTTCCGCACCTTCAATGCGCGTAACCGCGTGCCGCAGCTCTGGGCCTATGCGGCCAATGACAGCCTGTTCGGTCCCGGTCTGGTGGATCGGCTACGCAACGCTTCGCTCGACGGCGGCGGCGACGTCAAACTCATCCGTTATGAAAATATGGGTCGCGACGGGCACGACATTTTCTCGACGCCGGACGGGCGCTTTGCGTGGCTGGCTGAAATGGATGGCTTTCTGCGCGCCAACCAGCTTCCGACATGGAAATACTCGGAAGTGGCGCGCCTCATGGATGTGCTGAAGTTCAAGCCGACTGATCGCACTTTTCTTGAAAGCTACATGATCGCCCCGACCTTCAAGGCCATGGCGCGCTCGGCGAGCGGCGCAACGCGGCGTTATTTCTACAATGCGCTGACCGTGGAAGGGGTTCGGTCCTCCGCCCTTTCGGCCTGTAACACGAAGCCGGAAGACCCCTGCGAAATCGTCATGGAAAACGGCGCGATTGTCGCCTCGTGGACGAAACCCGCCGAAAATGTGCCCGGACCGGCACAGGGCAACGCAACTCAATCCAGAGAGCCCGCTACTCCGTCGACGACCGGCGCTCCCTGAAAAATTCGCGCAACAGGTCCGCACCTTCCGTTTCCCGAATGCCGCCGTAAACCTCAGGCACATGGTGACAGGTGGGCTGCGCAAAGAAGCGGGGCCCGTGATCGACAGCGCCGCCCTTGGGGTCCGGCGCCGCATAATAGATCCGCCTGATGCGGGCGAATGAAATTGCCGCCGCGCACATCGCGCAGGGCTCCAGCGTCACGTAGAGATCGCAGCCGTTGAGCCGTTCCGAGCCTGTCTGGGCGCAGGCGGCACGGATCGCCAGAATTTCCGCATGTGCGGTAGGGTCATGGTCAGCGATGGTACGGTTGCCGGCCGAGGCCAGAATGCGGCCATTCAGCGCAATCGCAGCGCCGACAGGCACTTCCTGACGCGCCGCCGCCGCGCGCGCTTCGTCGAACGCAATCGACATGGCGTCAGGCGCACCCGTAAGTGTCGAATGGGGAAATGCCGAGACGGCGTCGGCCTTGCCGATCATCATGCTGGTCCGTTTTTTCATGCCCCGATGGTGCGGCCCGTAACACTCTGCTATCAGAACGCCATGACCGATAACAGAAACAACGATGGCCGTGGCCCACGCAAGCCCGGCGGCGGGCGCTCGCCCGGCAGGCCCGGACGCCCGGGCGGCGACTCCCCGCGCGGCCCGCGCACCTCTTCGGGCGACAAACCCTTCCGCAAACGCGAAGACGGAGAACGCACGTTCAAGCCGCGCGCTGAAGGCGATTCCCGCCCGCCGCGCCGCGACAGCGACAAGCCTTTCCAGAAGCGTGAAGGCGGCGAGCGTACGTTCCGTCCCCGCACCGAGGGCGATTCCCGTCCACCGCGTCGTGACGGCGACAAGCCTTTCCAGAAGCGCGAGGGCGGTGAGCGTACGTTCCGTCCCCGCGCCGGGGGCGATTCCCGTCCACCGCGTCGTGACGGCGACAAGCCATTCCAGAAGCGTGAAGGTGGCGAGCGCACATTCCGTCCCCGCACCGAGGGCGATTCCCGGCCGCCGCGTCGTGACGGCGACAAGCCTTTCCAGAAACGTCAAGGCGGCGAGCGTACGTTCCGTCCCCGTGCCGAGGGCGATGCCCGTCCACCGCGCCGCGACGGCGACAAGCCGTTCCGCAAGCGCGAGGACAACCGCCCCGCTCGTGCGCCGCAAGAGCCTGCGGTCGCTGCCGCGGACGTCAAGCCGAACGACGACGCCCAGCGCATCGCCAAGGTGATGGCGCGCGCCGGCCTTTGCTCCCGCCGCGATGCCGAATTGTGGATCGAGGCCGGCCGCGTGATGGTCAACGGCGTCGTCCTCACCGGCCCGGCGCTTAATGTGAAGCCCGACGATGTCATTCTCGTCGATGGCAAGCCGCTGGCCGAGCGCGAACGCACCCGCCTGTTCCTGTTCCACAAGCCGCGCGGCTATGTGACTACCGACCGTGATCCCGAAGGCCGCCAGACGATTTTCGAGGCGATGCCGGAAGGTCTGCCGCGCGTCGTCACCGTTGGCCGCCTCGACATCAACACCGAAGGTCTTCTGCTGCTCACCAATGATGGCGGGCTGGCGCGCATTCTCGAACTGCCGTCCACAGGCTGGCTGCGTCGTTACCGGGTGCGCGCCAAGGGAACGACCAATCAGGCCGTGCTGGACGAATTGCGCAAGGGCGTCGCCATCGACGGGATCGAATATGCCGGCATCGAGGCGGCGCTGGACCGCGAGCAGGGCGCCAATGTCTGGCTCACCATGGGCCTGCGCGAAGGCAAGAACCGCGAAGTGAAGCGCGTGCTCGAACATATCGGGCTCGAGGTGAACCGCCTCATTCGCATCTCGTTCGGCCCGTTCCAGTTGCTCGATCTCGTCGAAGGCGCAGTCGAGGAAGTACCGACCCGCATTCTGCGCGATCAGCTGGGCCCGGCTCTGGCAGCCGAAGCCGGCGTCGATTTCGACGGACCGGTGATGGTCGAGGAGCCGCGCTCCGAACGTATCGCAGCTCGGCCCGCGGGCCGAACCGGACGTGACAGCCGCCCCGCGCGCCCACCCGGACGCGGAGATCGCGATGACCGGCCCCAGCGCAGCGAACGCGGCGGCGACCGTCGCGGTCGTGCGCCGGAGACCGAGGAAGAGGAGGTTCGCCCGCGCGTCGACCGCCCGACGCCCGGCCCCCGCAAGCATATTTCCATCCTGCGCGCCGAACGTCGCGCCGAGGCCAAATCCGGCGACCGCAAGCGCATCGAGCGCACGGAAACCTCCGACCGCAAAGGCCGCTCGGTGAAGATCGAACGCGTGGTTGCGCCTGCAAGCGCCGAAAAGCCTGACACTCGCAACGGGCGTCGCTTCACGCGGGAACGCAGCTCCGTCGGCGATCAGCCGCCGCGTCGTCGCGAGCGCCCCGCAGGAGCAAACTTCGGGCGTCCCGGCGCAGGCCGCGACACAGCTGACCGTGAGGATTTTCGCGGCCCGCGCCCCGAGCGTAAGGATCGCAAGAACCGCTTCGGCGGCGAGGGCGAGCGCGCCCGTTCCGACGATCGGCCCAGAGATGACGACAGACCGAAAAGCTATGCAGCACGCTCGTCGGCCGGCAGGCCCGCATCCGCCAGTCGACCCGCCACGGGTCGCGCGCCCGGCAAGGGCGGCAAACCGTTTGGCAAACCGGGCGGCGGCAGATCGGGCGGCAAGCCCGGCGGTTCCGGCCCCCGACCTGGTGGTCGCGGCCCCGGCCGCGGTCGGGATTGATTGGACCTGATCGGGATGCGCATCGTCGGGGGGCGGTTTCGTGGTCGTGTGCTGAAAGGGCCGTCGTCGCAGACGGTCCGGCCCACGCCCGACCGTCTGCGCGAGGCGATCTTCAATATTCTGGCGCACACTTACGACGACGTCTCGGACGGCGCGCGCGTGATTGATCTGTTCGCCGGCACCGGCGCGCTCGGCGTCGAATCCATGTCGCGCGGCGCAATTTTCGCGCTGTTCGTCGACGACAGTCCCGAAGGCCGCGCGCTCATCCGCCAGAATACGGAAACCTTCGGGCTCGGCGGCTCGACGAAAATTTTTCGCCGCGACGCCACCAAACTCGGCGCCATGCCGCCGCAGGACTGTTTCACGCTGGCCTTCCTCGATCCGCCCTACGGCAAGGGCCTCGCGCCGCTGGCGCTCGCCTCATTGCGCGACGGCGGCTGGCTGGCGAAAGACGCGCTTTGCGTGGTGGAAGAAAGCAGCGACGCCGAACTTGTCGCGCCCGATGGATTCGAGTTGCTCGATGGTCGCCACTATGGCGACACGCAGGTGGTGTTTTTGCGCTTCAGGGGCTGAGCGCAGCATTTCTTTAAGCGCGAAGCTCACGAAGAGAGCCCGTTCACTTCCGCCCGAACAACCGCTCCACATCCGCAAGTTTCAGTTCCACATAGGTCGGCCTGCCATGGTTGCACTGGCCTGAGCCGGGCGTGGCTTCCATTTCGCGCAGCAGTGCGTTCATTTCGTCAGCCGTCAGGCGACGCCCGGCCCGCACCGAATGGTGACAGGCCATGGTGGCCAGCACATGATCGAGCTTGCGTTCCACCGGCGTCGCTGCTCCATCCTCGGCGAGGGCGTCGGCCACGTCGCGCACCAGACGCGGCAGATCGCCATCCTTCAGCAGGGCAGGAGCCTCCGTCACCGCAATCGCCCCGGGGCCAAAGCTCTCGATCCGCAGGCCCAGACTGTCCAGCAGGGCCGAATTGTCGACCAGCCGCTCCACATCGGCGGAGTCGAGTTCCACGACCGCCGGAATGAGCAGCATCTGGCGGGCGATGCCCATTGCCTCCCGGTCACGCTTCATGCGCTCGTAGACCAGTCGCTCATGGGCGGCGTGCTGATCGACGATCACCAGCCCGTCGCGGGTTTGCGCCAGAATATACGTGTCGTGGATCTGCGCCCGCGCGGCCCCCAGCGGCGCATCGAGGTTCGTCGCAACTGGCTGTTGCGCATGGGCGCGCGCATCAGCGGCGGGCGCGGTTTCGTGGACGAATGACGTCTGATGTCCGAACGCGCCCTGCTGGCTTTCCCCAAATCCCGGCGCGGCGGGCGATTGCCGCCAGTCCCAGTTGGCGGGCGGCGGGGCCTGATAGGCTGACGGCCCGCCGAAATTGCGCCGCAGCAGGGTGTCGAGGGTTCTGGTCGCGCTGGTGGTTGATGTCCGGTGCAGGGCGCCAGCCAGTGTCTGCTTCAACGCCCCGACGATGAGCCCGCGCACGAGGCCCGGATCGCGAAACCGCACCTCGGCCTTGGCCGGATGCACGTTCACGTCGACAAAATGGGGATCGCAGGTGACGAACAGGGCGAGCGCCGGATGCCGGTCGCCCGGCATGTAATCCATGTAGGCGCCGCGCACCGCGCCTGCGAGCAGCTTGTCGCGCACCGGGCGTCCATTGACGAACAGATATTGCGACAACGAATTGGCGCGGTGAAAGGTCGGCAGGCCCGCAAAGCCCTGAAGTTTCACGCCCTCGCGCTCGGCGTCCACCGGCACAGCGTTTTGACGAAACTCGCCGCCCATCACTTGGGAAATGCGGGTCAGCAATCCGTCCGGTCCGGGCGGGCAGGCGGCGTAATCGAATCCGCCCAGATTATCGCCCTGCAACCCGAAGCGAACTTGCGGATGCGCCATGGCGAGCCGTTTGATGACGTCGGCGACAGCCTGCGCCTCGGCCCGGTCGGTCTTCAGAAACTTCAGCCGCGCCGGCGTCGCCACAAACAGGTCGCGCACCTCGACGCGTGTTCCATGGGCGTGGGAGGCGGGCGCCACAGGGTGTTTACGGCCCTGCTCGACCCTGATTGAACTCGCGTGGATGGCGGCTTTTGTCCGGGTGTGAATTTCCAGATGCGACACCGACCCGATGGACGGCAGCGCCTCGCCCCGAAATCCCAGCGTGTCGATTGCGGTCAGATCGCCGTCCGGCAGTTTGGACGTGGCGTGCCGCTCCACCGCCAGTTCAAGATCGGCGGGGTCCATGCCGTCGCCGTCGTCGGTGATGCGGATCAGCTTTCGCCCGCCGGCCTCGATCGCCACCTCGATCCGCCGCGCGCCTGCATCGAGAGCGTTTTCAACGAGTTCCTTCACGGCCGAGGCCGGCCGCTCGACGACTTCGCCGGCGGCGATTCGGTCAACCAGAACTGGATCGAGGCGACGAACGGACATGAGCGCTCAATAGCGGAGAATCAGGCGGATGCAGAAGCCATCGTTAACGATATCTTGCCCCGAAAGGTTACCGGATTTGACGCCGGGAGTCGCCTTGGTTAGGGTTTGTTAATTCCCAACAGGACGACTTCATGAAATTCGTTTTTCTGATCGCTCCCGCTTGTCTGGTCCTTGCCGGTTGTATTTCGGAGGAAACGGCCGGCATCGAGACTGCGACGCCGCAGGTTGTGCAGACATTATCCGCCCCCAGGGCTGCTGGACCGGTTTCTCATCAGGTTACGGCCTTTGCGGCCCCGCATAATGTTCCGCTTCCGGCGGCGCGCCCGGATTTCGGCGACCGCCCGGCTGAAGTGGCGCAGGACGCTATCGAACAGGCCGCCGAAGGAACCACGCAGGTCGCCGCAGCAGCGCCTGCCGTCAGCAGCAACGCGCCCACACCGGAGCTTTTTCCTGCACGGATCGGCTTTAGCCCGTCGACTCGCACGCTGTTGGCCTATCAGGAAGCCGAGTTGGGCGATGAGCCCGAAAACCCCAATGCGCCGCTCGACCCGCAGCCCGCACAAGCAGGCCAGCGCTGGCGTCTGGCCTATTCCTATGTGAAGGCCGATTGTTTTCCGGAAAATCTCAAGGCGGCCATGAACGTTATTGCCGGCCACTTCAAGACGGACGTGATGGTGATCTCGGGTTTCCGCGGCAATGGCCGTCGCGGCTCCCTGCACCGCTCCTGCCGCGCCGCGGATATTCGCGTACCGGGCGTCGCCCCGTCAGTTCTGGCCGCCTTCGCCAAGACCGTGCCCGGGATCAACGGCGTCGGCACCTATCGTCGGTCGACGCTCACCCATATCGACGTGCGCGCGACCAAATTCGCCTGGCGGTACTGAATTTTCTGATTTGAATTGGAAGCCGGCGGTTCATGACCGCCGGCTTTTTTGTTTGCGCTACGCCACAGCCCGGATCGTCTTCGCCATCTTGTCGGCGATCTCACCGATCTGGTCCTCGCTGACGATCAGCGGCGGCGTCACCACCAGTGTATCGCCGGCGACGCGGATCATCAGGCCGAGTTCGTGGAAGGCGTGATCCATGCCCGCAAAGCCACGCTTGCCGGGCGCGTCGGGAATCGACGCGAGATCGAAAGACGCCACCAGTCCCAGCGTGCGAATGTCGAGAACATTCGGCAGGCCCTTCAGGGCGTGCATTGCATCAGCCCATTTGGGCTCCAGCGTGCGGGCGCGTTCGAACAGCTTTTCGTCGGCATAGAGATCGAGCGTCGCGAGGCCTGCTGCGCAAGCCAGCGGATGCGCCGAATAGGTGTAGCCATGGAACAGCTCCACCACATGCTCCGGGCCTTTCATGAAGGCGTCGTAGATGCCCTTGCGGACCACGACACCGCCCATCGGCACCGTACCGGATGTGATGCCCTTGGCGAAGCAGATGATGTCGGGCGTGACGCCGTAACGCTCTGCCGCAAACGCATGACCCAGTCGTCCGAAGCCCGTGATGACCTCGTCGAAGATCAGCAGAATGCCGTATTTGTCGCAAATCTGCCGAAGGCGTTGCAGATAGCCCTTCGGGGGCGGCAATGCGCCGGTCGAGCCCGCCATAGGCTCGACGATGACGGCCGCGATGGTGGAAGCGTCGTGCAGACCGACGATATTTTCTAGATCGTCCGCCAGATGCGCGCCCCATTCGGGCTCGCCCTTCGAGAAAGCCTGCATCTCGCGATTGTAGGTAGTCGGCAGATGATCGACGCCCGCCAGCAGCGAACCGAAGAACTTGCGGTTGCCCACCATGCCGCCGACCGAAATGCCCCCGAAACCGACGCCGTGATAGCCGCGCACGCGACCGATCAGGCGGGTGCGCGAACCGTTGCCGTTCACGTAATGATAGGACAGCGCAATCTTGAGCGCAGTGTCGACTGATTCAGAGCCCGAATTGGCGAAGAACACATGGTCGAGATCGCCAGGCGCGAGGGCCGCAATGCGCGTGGCGAGCTGAAAGCCTTGCGGGTGCCCGTATTGAAAAGACGGCGCAAAATCCAGTTCGCCCGCCTGTTTCTGGATCGCCTGTACGATGGGCTCGCGATTGTGGCCAGCGTTGCAACACCAAAGGCCCGCCGTGCCGTCGAGGACGGGTTTTCCCTCCGGCGTGTAATAATGCATGTCCTTCGAGCGCGCGATCATGCGCGGGCTCTTCTTGAACGCCCGGTTGGCGGTGAATGGCATCCACCACGCTTCGAAATCGTTGGGAGCGTCGGCGCGTGCGGCTGACGAGGACAGGGGCATGAGAAACTCCGATGAAAATCCGACACATACACTAACATGCGCGTGTTCATTTGGAAGCCGCCGGACAGGCTTTTGCGAGCTTTGATGTCGCAGGCCTGAATTTCGGGCAAACTGCTTTCTGGAGGCTTGTTCAGGCGCAATGCGCAGGCGGGAATGAACTGTCACTCGTGTTTCCGGGACAGGAGAATCTGATGCGGTTTCCGTGGGTAATTCTCGGGCTGGCGCTGGCAGGGGCTGGAGCCGGCGCGTGGTATTGGCAGGGCGGATTCTCGCCTGAAGTCGTTATCATTTCGCCGACGCGCGGCGAGGCCGCCGAAGTGGTTTACGCCACCGGGGTCGTGGAGCCGCAGCGCTGGGCCAAAGTAATTTCGCTCCAGCGCAAACGCATCGTCGATCTCTGCGATTGCGAGGGCAAACCCGTAAAGTCTGGCGATGTTCTGGCGAAGCTCGACGATTACGAGGAGCGTGCGGCTCTGGCCGAAATGCAGGCCCGCCGCAATCGCATCGATCTCGACACGCAACGCATCAAGGGACTGCTGGAGCGCAATGCGGCCACGCAGACCGCCTACGATCAGTCATTGACGCAATTGCAGGAATACGAGGCCCGCATCGCGGCGCAAAAAGACCGCATTGCCGATCTGCAATTGCGCGCCCCGATGGATGGCGTTGTCCTGCGCCGCGACGGCGAAATCGGCGAAATCGCCGGCACTGGCTCGACGGATGTGCTGTTCTGGGTCGGTCAGCCCAAACCGTTGCGCATCGTGGCCGATGTGAACGAGGAGGACATTCCGCGCGTGAAAAGCGGCCAGAAGACGCTGCTGCGCAGCGAAGGCTTCAAGGACGCCCCGCTGGAGTCGAAGGTCGGCGACATCACCCCGAAAGGCGATCCGGCGACGAAAACATTTCGCGTTTATCTAAATCTGCCGGAAGAATCGCCGCTGCGCATCGGCATGAGCGTCGAGGCCAACATTGTCACGCGCGAAAAGCAGAATGCGCTTCTGCTGCCGGCGGAAGCTGTCATTGACGGCGCAGTCTTCGTGTTGAGTGGCGAGCAATTGAAGCGGACACCGGTGACGATCGGCATTCGCGGTTCGCGCATGATCGAGATTCTGTCTGGTGTGACAGAGGCGGATCGCGTGGTGTCTCCCTCGCGCGCCGATCTGCGCGACGGCCAGCGCGTCAAGATCAAATCCGCCAGCATTGCAGGCGCAAAATGAATCTCGTCGTTCTCGTCGCCTGGACTCATGTGCGCTCGCGCATTCGACAGACGCTCGTCGGCGTGCTGGGCGTCGCGACAGGCGTTGGCTTTTCTGTGATGATGGCGGCGCTGATGGAAGGATCGCAGCGCGATTTCATCGCGCAGCTCGTCGATAGCCTCCCGCATATTTCGGTGAGCGACGAACGCCGCTCTCCACCTGTCCAGCCGGCCGAAATTGCCTTCGGGGCGGCCGAGATCAGGGGGCAGATCACCCCTGCGCTCCGGCCCGGAATCAAGAATCCCTATGCGATCATGGCGAGCCTAGAAAGCTGGCTGCCAGGTTCGGTTGCGCCGTCCGTGCAGGCGAGGGCGGTGATCAGCTTTTCGGGCCGCGATACGGCGGCCAGCGTCATCGGCATCGACGCCAAACGCGAACCCAATGTGTCGAAACTCGTCACCCAGATCCGCGGCGGCAGTCTCGACAATCTCTACAAGGCCTCAAACGCCATCGTGCTGGGCGACGGGCTTGCCAAGAAGATGGGCGCCCG
This sequence comes from Beijerinckiaceae bacterium, assembly GCA_947478455.1. Lineage (GTDB taxonomy): Bacteria > Pseudomonadota > Alphaproteobacteria > Rhizobiales > Beijerinckiaceae > Terripilifer. Next base: position 23,751 of record CANJWR010000009.1, read on the forward strand.
CGTCGGCAATTCGGTGACCGTGACCGCCGGCAACGGACGCTCGATCAGCGCAACCGTGGTGGCGCTGTATCATTCGGGCGTCAGCCAGATCGATGATTCCCAATCCTACACGCTCATCAAGACCGCCCAGATTCTTGCTGGACAGACCGGGCTGGTGAATGAAATTCGCGTGAAGATCAAGGACGCCATGCAGTCGCGCGAAATCGCCGCGCGCATCGAGGCCGAGACGGGCTACAAATCCATGTCGTGGCAGGAGGCGCACGAGGATCTGCTGTCCGCCTTCAAGATCCGCGATTTCATCATGTACACGGTGGTGGAGGCGATCTTGCTTGTGGCGAGTTTCGGCACCTACAACATCATCTCGACCATTACCCACGAGAAGACGCGCGACATTGCGATCATGAAATCGCTCGGCCTGCGTGCCGCCACGGTGCGCCAGATATTCGTGCTGGAATCTGTGCTCATCGGCCTCGCCGGCATGGCGATCGGTTGGGTGTTGGGGCTGGCACTGAGCTGGGGCATGGAGCAGATCACGATCAGGTCGCCCTATATGGATTCAACCCATCTGCCGATCTTCTATTCGCCCTATCATTATCTGCTGGCAGGCGGCGTGGCTCTGCTGGCTTCGGTGATTGCCGGGTATTTTCCGGCCCGCAAGGCCGCCAGCGTTCAGCCGGTCGATATTATCCGGGGCGCATCGTGAGTGATGAGCCTCCTCTGCTCGAAGTCCGCAACGTCACGCGCATCATCGACGGCGAGGTGCCGACGACGCTTGTAGCAGACGTCAATCTGACTGTGCGCTCCGGCGAATTCGTCGCAATTACGGGCCCTTCCGGCTCGGGCAAATCCTCGCTGCTCTATCTGCTCGGTCTGCTCGATGTGCCGACTTCGGGCGAGGTGCTGATCCTCGGTCGCGCGGCGTCAAAACTATCGGAAGATACGCGCGCCGATCTGCGGCTGGCGACTTTAGGCTTCGTGTTTCAGTTCCACTTTCTGCTGCCGGAATTTTCCGCGCTGGAAAATGTGATGCTGCCCATGCGGGCCGCGCATCGCCTGAGTGAAGCAGACATGAAGACGCGCGCGCTGGATCTGCTGACTTCGCTCGGCCTCGGCGATCACGCCCGCAAGCGGCCCGATCAATTGTCCGGCGGCCAGCGGCAGCGCGTGGCGATTGCCCGTGCGCTCGCCAATGATCCGAGCGTGATACTGGCAGATGAACCAACTGGAAATCTCGATACAGCCTCAAGCGATCAGGTGCTGGGCATTCTTCGAAGCCTCGTGGCCACGAAGGCAGCCGATGGCCGGGGGCGCGCGGTGGTGATCGTCACCCACGACTTAGATCTCGCCGCCCGCACGGACCGTCGCATTCATGTAGTGGACGGGCGCATCGCGTCGGACGAGCGGGTGGAGCCGGGCCCCACCCGTATTTGAGGACTACTTGCCGGTCGCCTTCAGGAAGAACGATGGATCGAACAGGCCATCCAGCGGCACATCCTTGTCGAGCGTGCCGATGGAAACCTGGTAGGTCTGCATCTTCGCCGTCGCGGTCATGATCGTGCGCGGATCGGCGACGAATTTCGAGGCCGGCGACGCCAGCGCCTTTTCGATGGTGGCCGTATCCACGATGCCCTTGCCGAGTGCGGCTTCAATCGCCGGAGCGGCGCGCTTCGGGTCCTTCTGGACGATGTCGGTCGCCTTCACAACAGCGTCGACCAGCGCCTGCACGGCAGCCGGATTCTTCGCCAGAAACGCGCCCGCAACCGCCACGACAGTGCCCGGCTGATCGGGGAACATCTCGCCGCCCAGCGCCACGATCTTGATGCGAGGGTCGCGGCCCGTCACAATTGTGTCGGTCGGTTCCCGAATGGTCGCGCCGTCGACCGCGCCTGCGAGCAGCGCCTGCTGGGTGGCGTCGATGCCCATCGGGACGACCTCCACATCGGCCTTGTCGGTTGCGGTCGCAACGCTCAGCCAGTGCGCCAGCGTCGTGTGCGGCACCGAGCCCGGCGGCTGCGTGGCGATACGGGCTGCCTTGCCGGTGTCGGCCTTGAACTTCTTGAAGGCGTCGGCCGGCTTTACACCCGCCGCAAAATAGGGAGCCAGCTTCGCCCCCGCCGCTACCGTCATTTCCTCCACGGCCGTCGCGGTCACGACGCGCACGTCGATGCCCTTCGAGCGGGCCACGCCCAGCGGCGCCACGCCCGCCACGTAAACATCGAGCGAGCCCGAGGCCAGCGCCTGGATCATCACCGGGCCGGATTCAAAAGTCGTGAACTTGAAATCGAGGCTTGGCGCGAGCTTCTCCTTGTCGACCACGAACAATTGCGACGCGCCCAGCACCGGAATGACCCCGACCCGCACCGGAACGGACTGGGCGAAGGCGGGCGCGGAGAGCGCAACTGCGATGCCGGCGGCGGCGGACAGCGCTGCGCGGCGGGAGATCGAAACCATGGAAAACTCCTAAACCAGACTAGTTCTATCGGAATTAGCATAATACCGTTCACGATGGAAGTGGCCCCGCCGGCTTCTGGACTCATCAACGTCCCGCTTCTATCGTCCGCGCAAATTCGGGGGAGCGCATGAGCCGGCTGGACCATTGTTACAATATCGAGGATTTGCGTCTGGCGGCGATGAAGCGGCTGCCGAAAGGCGTCTTCGAATATCTCGACAAGGGGACCGAAGACCAGATTTCACTCCGCAACAACCGCCGCGCCTTCGAAGACCTGAAACTGCGCAATCGCGTGCTGGCCGATGTTTCCGATGTGAAGATGAACTCGGAAATCTTCGGCAAGCCGGTCTCCATGCCCTTCGCAATCGCCCCCACCGGCATTGCGGGCCTGTGCTGGTACGAGGGCGAGTTCGAGCTGGCGAAAGCCGCCGCAAAGGCCGGCGTGCCGTTCACCCTCGCCACCGGGTCCAACACCAGCATGGAAAAGGTTGCGAAGGAAGCCGGCGGTCGCCTCTGGTTCCAGCTCTACATGTGGCGCGAGAAGGAACTCTCCTACGAGCTCGTGCGCCGCGCCGCCGACGCCGGTTTCGAGGCGCTGGTCTGGACCGTCGACATCGGCCACGGCGCCAACCGCGAGCATAATGCCCGCAACGGCTTCTCGACGCCCTATAAAATGAACATGCGCTCTACGTTCGACGTCCTGCGTCATCCCGAATGGCTCGTGACAGTGCTGGGGAAATATCTCGCCACCACCGGCATGCCGACGCACGAAAATTATCCGGCGAAATACAAGCAATCGATCACCGGCAAGCACAAGATCGAAAAGCTTGTACGCGCCGACAAAGTCGGCTGGGCCGATGTCGACAAGCTGCGCGAAATCTGGCCCGGCAAGCTGATCATCAAGGGCATTCTGCATGCCGAAGACGCGCAGCAAGCGCTGCAACACGGCGTCGACGCCATCGTGGTGTCGAACCACGGCGGCCGGAACATGGATTCAGCGGACGCAACGCTCGACGTGCTGCCCGAGATCGTCGAAGCCGTCGGCGGCAAGACAAGCGTGATCGTCGACAGCGGCATCCGGCGTGGCAGCGACATCGTGAAATGTTTGGGCCTCGGCGCCGATCTCGTGCTGGCCGGCCGCCCGACGCTTTACGGCGTCGGCGTCGGCGGACAGGCGGGCGCCGAAAAGGCGTTGAAGATCTTGCGAGACGAGATGAAGCGCACCATGGCTTATCTCGGCAAGCAACGCGTGAGCGAGTTGACGAAAGAGATATTCAAGCCGGTGAGGTGAGGCGGCACCCCGCAACCGTCATGGCCGGGCTTGTCCCGGCCATCTACGACAGCGTGCGCAACGCCCCGCGTCGTGGATGCCCGGCTCAAGGCCCGGCATGACGCCGGTACATCACGCATTCAGATCTTCATAGAGATCGCGCCAGTCTGGATTTATGTCCAGAATCAGTCTCACCTTCCACGCGCGTGACCAGTGCTTCATGGTCTTCTCGCGCTGAATGGCCAGTTCAATCTCGTCATGGGCCTCGTACCAGACCAGACGTTTCAATCCGTAACGTTTGGTGAAGCCTTCATGGATTCCGGTGCGATGTTCCCAGACCCGACGGGCCAGATTATTTGTCACGCCCAGATAGAGCGTGCCGCTCGGCCTGTTGGTCACGATGTAGACATGACCGCCTGTCATGCGCCCACGTTTTCCTATCCCGACTCTACTCCGCCGCCACCATCACTTCGGCTTCCTGCAGATCGACGCTTACCAGCTGGCTCACGCCGCGCTCGGCCATCGTGACGCCAAACAGGCGATCCATGCGGGCCATAGTGATCGGATTATGTGTGATGGTCACAAAGCGCGTGTCGGTGCGCTTGCGCATTTCTTCCAGCAGATCGCAGAAACGCTCGACGTTTGAATCGTCGAGCGGCGCGTCCACTTCGTCCAGCACGCAGATCGGCGACGGATTGGTGAGGAACACCGCGAAGATGAGCGACATGGCGGTGAGCGCCTGCTCGCCGCCCGACAGCAGCGTCATCGTCTGCGGCTTCTTGCCCGGCGGGCGCGCCAGAATTTCGAGCCCGGCTTCCAGCGGATCGTCGGATTCCACAAGCTGCAGTTCCGCTGCGCCGCCGCCGAACAGGCTCGTGAACAATTCCTTGAAGTGATTGTTGACGACCTCGAAGGCGGCCACCAGTCGTTCGCGGCCTTCGCGATTGAGGTTTTGAATCGCCACGCGCAACTTGCGAATGGCTTCCGTCAGATCGTCGCGCTCGCGCACGAGTTCATCGCGCTTCTTCTCGACGTCCGCCAGTTCGTCGTCGGCGCGCAGGTTCACCGCGCCGACGCGCTCGCGATCCTGCTTGAGGCCTTCAAGACGTTTTTCGACTTTCTCGGCTTCCGGCAGATCGTCGCCGGGCTTCACGCCCGCGAGTTCGGCGACCGCATCGGGATCGCATTCGAGATCGGTCGCGATAGTCTTGATGACCGCATCGCGCCGCGCCCGCAGACCTTCGACGCGCGACTCGATGCGCGCGCGTTCTTCTCGCACAGACGACATCGCGTCGAGCGACATACGCGCCACGCGATCGGATTCGGCGAGCATGGCCTCGGCCTGCGCGCGCTTTTCGGACGCTTCCTTGCGGCCGATTTCGGCGGCGTCAATTTCGTTCATCAGCGCGCGGCGCTTGTCGAGGAACAGCGACGGCGCATCGGCGAGCATGACCTGCTCCTCGCGCGCTTCCTCGATGCGGATTTCAAGCGACTCGATCTGGTTGTCGGCCCGGCTGCGGCGCTCGGCCCATGAACCGCGCTCCTGAACGATCGCCTCACGACGGCGCACGCGTTGCTCTGCGTCGCGCACGAGGCCCTGCACGGCGGCGCGCGCCTCCGCCGCATCGGCGCGGCATTGCGCGGTATTCGCGCGGGCGCGCTCAAGCCGGTTCACAAGCTGTTGGGGAGCAGCAAGGCCAGCCATCGCGCCTTCGGCGTCGGTTTTCTTCTGGCGCGCCTCGTTGCAGTTCTCGGTGAGGCGCGTCTGGGCTTCGGTCAGCGCCGACACGCGCGCGGCGATCTGTGCACGACGGCGCTCGCCTTCAGCGGCGCGGTCGCGCGCTTCCTGCGCGGCGCGCTGTGTGGCGCGCTGCGCGTTGCGGGCTTCGCCTTCGGCCGCGGCTGCAGCGCGCAATTCCACTTGCGTCTGTTCGGAGCGTTCCTTGAATTCTTCCGCAGCCTGCCGGGCGATCTCTGCCTCGACGCGCAGATCGACGAGCCGGTTCTTTTCCGCGAGACGTTTGGCGGCGGGCGTTGGGGCTTCGGCGGCGGCGACAAAGCCGTCCCAGCGCCACAGATCGCCTTCCTTCGACACCAGCCGCTGGCCGACCTTCAAGAGCTTCTGCAAGTGCGCCCCTTCGGAGCGCACCACAATGCCGATTTGCGAAAGACGCCTCGCCAGCGGGGCCGGAGCGCTGACGAGCGTCGACAGCGGCTCGATGCCGGGCGGCAGGGCAGGGTCGTTCGACGGATCGCCGATGACCGACCAGTGAGCCGGCGCGGATGCGTTCGTCGAAGCGTCGAGATCGTCGCCCAACGCGGAGCCGAGCGCCGCCTCATAGCCCTTCTGGACGGTGATTTCTTCCACCACGGGCGGCCACAGATCGCTCGCCGCGGAAGCCAGCAGATTGGTCAGCGTGCGGACTTCGGTCTCAAGCCGCTGCGCCCGCTTTTCGGCGTCCGCTAACGGGCCGCGGGTGGCGGCCTCGGCTTCGCGCGCCTGCCGATGGCGGTCTTCCGTCTCCATGGCCCGATCGTCTGCGTCTTCCACGGCGGTTTCTGCCATGGCGGCGGCTTCGGCCAGCGCGAACATATCCTCGTCGCTTGTGGCCTGCGATTTGAGTGCCGTGAGTTCCTCGCTGACGCGCGCCAGTTCGGTCTCGAAACGCACGAGGCGATGCGCCTCTTCGCGCAACGCAGCTTCCAGCGCAGTGCGGCGCGAATTGAGATCGGAAATGGCCGCCTGCGCTTCCACAAGCGCTTTTTCGGATTCGCTCAATTTGCCTTCGGCGTCGGCGAGTCTTTCCTTCACCTCGTAATCGTAATCGGCCGAGGCTTCGGTCTGGGCCTCGATTTCTTCGGCTTCGGCATCGAGTCGCGCCAGCACACCGGCGGCGTCCTCGATCATCGACCTTTCGCGCGCCAGATCGCCCGCCAGTTGCGCGATGCGGCGCTCAAGTTCGGTCGAGCGGTCGCCGGCGCGTTTTTCTTCGGCGTCGAGCTGCTCGCGCGCGATCACCAGACGCTGCAGGACAGCGCTCGCCTTGGATTCTTCTTCGCGCAGCGGCGGCAATTGATAGGCTGCGATGGCCTGCAATCGTGCGGCTTCCGCCTGCTGACGGGTGCGTTCGGCCACATCGCGCACGGCCTGTTCGAGACTGTGTTCGGCCTGCGCCAGTTCTGTGCTGAAACGCTTGAAGCCGATATGCAGTAACAGCGCCTCGTGACGACGGATTTCCGCTGCGAGGCCCTTGTAGCGCGAGGCCTGCCGGGCCTGGCGCTTCAGACTCTCGACCTGATCCTCAAGCTGCTGCAGCACATCTTCGAGGCGCTTCAGATTGTCGTCTGCGCCTTTCAGGCGAAGCTCCGCCTCATGCCGGCGGGAATAAAGGCCCGCAATACCGGCGGCTTCTTCCAGAATGCGGCGGCGCTGCTGCGGCTTGGCGGAAATGATCTCGCCGATGCGGTTCTGCCCCACCATGGCGGGCGAGCGCGCGCCCGTGGAGGCGTCGGCGAACAGCAATTGAATATCGCGGGCGCGCACTTCCTTGCCGTTGATCCGGTAGGTCGAGCCTTCTTCGCGCTCGATGCGGCGCGTGACTTCAATCAGTTCGGAATCGTTGAAGGCGGCGGGTGCTGTGCGGTCGGTATTGTCGAGCACCAGTCCGACTTCGGCTGTGTTGCGCGAGGCGCGATTGCCGGAACCTGAGAAAATCACATCGTCCATGCCGGACGCGCGCATGTTCTTGTAGGAGTTCTCGCCCATGACCCAGCGCATGGCCTCGACAAGATTGGACTTGCCGCAGCCGTTCGGGCCGACGACGCCGGTGAGACCCGGCTCGATCTGGAATTCGGTCGACTCACAGAAGCTTTTGAAGCCTGTGATCTTGAGCCGGTTGAACTTCATGACGAGACGCTCCTTCGCACCGGCCCCCGCCACCGCGCTGCCTTGCGGCAGCCCCGGGCCCGACACGACACTCTTTCACAGACGCAATCCGGCCCTCCGGGCCGGATGCACGGCTCTGCCACCCCGCGGGGCGGGGTGTCGGAAACCATTCGTTAAGCCGTCATAAACCGGGCCGGAACGCAAGATTCGAGCGGGATTTTCCTGTGTGAAACCGGCGCAATATGGGCTTTCCGGCGATTTTGGAGGGGCCGCCCGCCAATCTCCTCACCCTTTCAGCAGGGGCTCCAGAATCTTCCCCAACGCCTCCGGCGACTGCTGGCCGACATATTTCTGGCCGTTCACGAAAAAAGTCGGGGTAGAGACCACGCCGAAACGCTCGGCCGCTACGTCGTGCACGGAATTGACAGCCGTCAGCAGGGCCTCGTCGCGGATCGCAGCCTGAAAGTCCGCGCCCGTCATGCCCTTTTCCGCCGCCAGCGTCGCCAGTCCGGCCAGCGTATCCTGAACGAACAGCCAGCGGTTCTGGTTGGCGAAGAGGAAATCGACGATTTCGTCACGCCGTTCGCCGAACCTGCGCGCCACCATGAAGGCCGCGACAGCAAAAGGCTCCAGCGGGAATTCGCGCAGCGCGAAGCGCACTTTCCCGCTGTTGATATAGTTCTTCTTCAGGTCCGGGAATGTGCGCGCATGGAAAAACGCGCAATGGTTGCAGGTCATCGAAGCGTATTCGATGATCGTAACCGGCGCGTCAGACGAGCCGAGCCAGATGTCCGGCAAGGCGGCCGGCGCCATCAGCTCCGCCATCGATGGCTCGGCCTCTGCAGCCCGCAGGGGCGCGGCAAAGCTTGCGGCGGCCCCAACCGCCGCAAGCTTTAGTAACTTCCGTCTTGTCAGTTGCATCAGACCGGCCAGTCGGCTGGCCTCAGCCCTTCAGGAACGGCGCGAACTGCTTGGCCAGTTCGTCGATGGACGTGTCGCCCGAAACCTTCTTGCCGTTGATGAAGAAGGTTGGGGTGGCGTCGACGCCGAACTTCTGCGCGCCGACGTCACGAACCTTGTTGACGTTGTCGTAAAGCGCCTGATCCTTGAGGCAGGTTTCAAACGTGTCCTGCGACATGCCGGTCTGGCGCACCAGAGTCGAAAGACCCTGGAAGGGCTTGTCCGAGAAGGCCCAGTTCTTCTGTTGGGCGAACAGCAGATCGATCATGGCGGCGCGCTTGTCCGGGCCGGTGCAGCGCGCGAGCATGAAGCCGGCGGTGGCCAGCGGATCGAAAGGGAACTCGCGCAGCACGAAACGCACCTTGCCGGTCTCGATATATTGCTTTTTCAGCGCCGGGTACGTCTGGGCGTGGAAGGCCGCACAATGCGGGCAGGTCATGGAGGCATATTCGACCATGGAAATCGGGGCGTCCTTCGAGCCTTCCCAGATGTCCGGCAGTGCGCCTTCCGCCAGCATCACATCGATCGGGAACGACGAATTCGCCTGCGCCTGCGCCGAGGCCGAAAAGCCCGCCAGCCCGGCGGCCGTCAGGCCGAGCGCCGCAGCGCCTTCCAGAAAGCGGCGACGGTCGGGGGTCGGATAAGCAGTCATGTGTCGTTCCTTGATCAAGCGCCCGACGTTCGGGCCGGGCGGCGCGGATGTCTGAATATCTGCCGAATTGGGCCGAATGTGGCAAGACACTCGACCTGGCGCAAGCAATTCTGCTGGCCTGTCATCACGTTTTCGCGCGCGATTTGGTGAAAACCCGCGATCCGAGCCGGGTCAGGGCGGCCCGCAGCGCCTCGTCCTCCACACCGGCTGTCTCCGCTGCGGCCTTTCGGACCGCGACCGGATCGGCCGGCCCCGGTCTTTGCGGGCGTTTGGCGGCGAGCCCGATGGGCCCCTGCCGGAAGGACAGTTTGCCGAGACAGCGCCAGCCGAGACGGGCGTTGATCCGCTCGATCACCAGCGGGGCCAGATGCTGTAGTTCCAAACCGAATCCGCTTTCCACCCGGACGATCAGCGTCGCTGGTTGGGGAGCCTTGTCGGGCGATTTATCGCGCCCGCGCGGCGGCCATTGCAGGCGCACCGGCTCTGACGCCGCTGCCAGCCGTTCGCCGACGATCTCGCGCCAGTGCATGATGATGTCGGTTTCGCCGAAGCCCTGTTTCGCCAGCACGGGATCGATCGCCTTGCCGACAAAATCGGCAAGCGGACGCGACCAAACTTTTTTCGGGCGAGGAGACCACATGCCCGCACCCTAGCAGATTTATTGCCGAAGCGGCGACTACTCCGCCGCCGCCTTCGCGCCAGCGTTCTTCGCCATGCAGGCGAGCAGCATGTCCGTATCCATCACGTCCCCGAAGGTTGTGTAGATCGAGCGCAGCGAGGCGTTATGTTCCTCGTCGTTGGCGGCGGCGTTGCCGTCGCTCACCATCACGACCTTGTAGTTGAGCATCATGGCGTCGCGAGCAGTGGATTCGCAGCAGACATTCGTCACCGTACCGGTGATCAGCACTGTGTCGATCCCGCGCGCTTTCAGGATTGCATCGAGATCCGACGATCCCTGAATGAAGGCGCTGAAGCGATGTTTCTCCACATACAGATCGTCCGACTTCGCATCCATTTTCGGCCAGAGCCGGTAGCCCTCGCTGCCCCGCGCCAGCGCCGCATAGCGCTTTTCGGCACGGGCGGGCGTGGTGATCGAATGGGCGTTCGACCATGAAACCTTGTCTTCTTCTGTGCAGACAGTCTGAATCCACACGACTGCGCCGCCATGCGTCCGTACGCCCTCGGCCAGCCGGTTGATGGCCGGCACGATATGCGGGGCCATCTCGCAGGGCGCATGCGCAACCGGAACCGGCATGAAGGCGTTCTGCATGTCGACAACGATCAGCGCCGTTCTGGCCGGGTCGAGATCGTCGTGAACATGCGCTCGGCCGCGCCGGACGATCACGCGGTCCACTATGGATTGGGGAAGGTCGATCTTGTGCATGGCGCGCCCCTGTTGCGGGAATGAAGCATCGGCTATCAAGCAATATGCTAGCCAAATCCAGCAAGCCCGGAAAGCAGAAGCAAGCGCGTCGCCCCTCGCTCGCCGACGAGCTCTTGCGCTGGTATGACCGCCACCGCCGCGTTCTGCCGTGGCGGGCGCTTCCGGGCGCAACGCCCGATCCCTTCGGCGTGTGGCTGTCCGAGATCATGCTGCAACAGACGACTGTGCCGGCGGTCAAAGCCTATTACGAAAAATTCCTGATGCTCTGGCCGACAGTCGCCGATCTCGCCGCCGCGCCGGTGGACGATGTGATGAAGGCGTGGGCGGGTCTCGGCTATTATTCGCGCGCCCGCAATCTGCACGCCTGCGCGATTGCAGTTGTGCGCGACCATGGCGGCCGGTTTCCCGATACGGAAGACGGTCTGCGGGCGCTGCCGGGCATTGGCCCCTATACGGCCGCCGCCATTGCGTCGATTGCCTTCGGCAAGCGCGCGGTCGTGGTGGACGGCAATGTCGAGCGCGTGGTGACGCGGCTTGAGATGATCGAGGAGCCGCTGCCGAAGGCCAAGCCGCTCATCAAGTCAGCGACTGACGCGCTGACGCCCGATGCGCGCGCCGGCGATTTCGCGCAGGCCATGATGGATCTGGGCGCGACCATCTGCACGCCGCGCCGCCCGGCCTGCGCGCTCTGTCCGTTTCGCGAAAACTGCAAGGCGCAGAAGGCCGGCGTTCAGGAATCCTATCCGCGTAAACTCGCAAAGGCCGAGCGGCCGTCGCGTGCGGGCGCGGCGTTCTTCCTGCGCCGTCGCGACGGCATGGTGCTGGTGCGCACCCGCCCGCCCAAAGGGTTGCTGGGCGGCATGACGGAAATTCCCGGCACCGTCTGGTCGGCGGATTTTGTGCTGGCCGAGGCGAAATCATCCGCGCCGGTGAAAGCCGACTGGCGGAAACTGTCCGGCCATGTCGAGCATATGTTCACGCATTTTGCGCTCAGGCTCACGGTGTTTGCGGCGGAAATCGACAAGTCCGCCGCGCCGCCCGAAGGCTATCGGTGGGAGCCGGATTCCACGCTCGACGGCGAGGCGCTGCCGAGCGTCATGCGCAAGATTGTGGCCCATGCGCGGGCGTCTTTTGCAAAACGCTGAAAAACCTAGTGGCTGTCCGGCTTCGACGGTCCCTGCGACTCGAAAGCCTCCAGTGAGCCGACCGCAACCGTGGCCGAAACCGCTGCCAGCGCCAGAAGCGCGCTGCGCGGGCCGTCGCCGATATTGACCCACGAGCCGAAGCCGATCAGGGCAGAGACGGCGGAGGTGAAGGCGGAAACAAAAACGCAGATGATCATGGCTCTTTGCGCATCCGATGGTCGGGGAGGAAGCTGGCAGGATTTGTGCCGCGCTTTCATCCCTCGATGGTCGGACCATGGGGCAATGCACATGAACGCAGAATGACTGCACCGTGACGGGGAAAAATTTTCGGGGGTGGGGCAGACGAGCGTCAGTCAGAAGGGCGCAAGCACGACTTTAACGTGCTGCGCCCCGATTTTCGGCAAATTGAAGTTGAAAGGGTGGCTTACTCAGCCGCTTCCTTCATTTCCGCCCGCATGGCGCTGCGCAGGGTGTCGATCGACAGCATCTGGCCCTTGCGTTCGAAATTCCAGAAGGTCCAGCCGTTGCAGGCAGGCAGGCCCTGGGCCAGCGCGCCGATCTTGTGGATCGACCCGATGACGTTGCCGAGCGCCAGTGAGCCGTCGGCGCGCACCACGGCCGAATAGCGCTTCTTGTCGTCGCGCAGCACGGCGCCGGGAGCCAGCAGGCCGGATTCGACGACAGACGCGAAAGCCACGCGAGGTTCCGAGCGGCGGGTCGGGGCGGTCGAAACGGCTTCCGGTGGCAGGGGCGTAACAGCCGCGATGCGGTCACGCGCAGCTTTGGCGTAAGTCTCGTCGCGTTCCGCGCCGATGAACGAGCGGCCGAGCCGCTTCGCCACAGCGCCGGTCGTGCCCGAGCCGAAGAATGGATCGAGGACCACATCGCCGGGATTGGATGTCGACATGATGACGCGGCCTAGCAGGGCCTCAGGCTTCTGGGTCGGATGGACCTTGCGGCCGTTGGCGTCCTTGAGGCGTTCGCCGCCGGTGCAGATGGGCAGGAACCAGTCGCTGCGGACCTGACAATCCTCGTTGCCGGCCTTCAGGGCTTCGTAGTTGAACGTATAGCCCTTGGCGTCGGCGCTGCGGGCGGCCCAGATCATGGTCTCATGGGCGTTGGTGAACCGGCGGCCGCGGAAGTTCGGCATCGGGTTGGCCTTGCGCCACACCACGTCATTGAGAATCCAGAAGCCCAGATCCTGCATGATCGAGCCGACGCGGAAAATGTTGTGATAGGAGCCGATGACGAAAATCGTCGCGTCGCGCTTCATCACCCGGCGTGTGGCCGACAGCCATTTGCGCGTGAAGGCGTCGTAGTCGGCGAAGCTGGCGAACTTGTCCCAGTCGTCGTCGACCGCATCGACCACACTCTGGTCGGGACGCGACAGGGAACTTTCGAGCTGCAGATTGTAGGGCGGATCTGCGAAGACGAGATCGACGGATTGTTCCGGCAAACTCAGCAATGTCTCGACACAATCCCCGACGACGATTTCGTCGAGTGGCAGCCGAGACACGGCGGGACGGACGACTGAAGACCCAGTACGCTTGACCTGAATCTGGGACTTCGAGCCGGCCATCCCGGCACGTGCAATACGCATGAAACACACACCGGGTACGCAACTGAACAGATGCGAATATGCATTCCGCAGGGTAAAAACCGGGTGTACGGACACGGAAATCCCGTGTCCTGTTTCTGAACGTCTTTGTTAAAAATTGAGCAGATTTCTTAAGGGTTTGCCGCAGCGCCCACAGAAGCCTTAAGGGGCCGTTACCGGGCCTTCATGGGCGCAAAGCTGAAACGATGAAATTCGCACGGTCCGAATTCCGCAATGGCCGCCAGATGCGCTTTCGTTCCATAGCCTGAATGACGGGCGAATCCATAAACGGGATGAATTCTGTCGAGCTTTTTCATCAGCCGGTCGCGCGTCACTTTCGCCACGATCGACGCAGCCGCGATGGAGAGCGACAATCCGTCGCCCTTAACGATTGTGGTGGCCGGGCAGGGGAGATCGGGCGGCAAATCGTTGCCATCAATCAACAGGTGAGCAGGCGCGACCGAAAGTCCGCGAATCGCCCGGCGCATGGCCATGTGGGTCGCCTGCCGGATATTGATGTGATCGATCTCTGCGGACGGCGCGAAGCCAACTCCGATGGCGAGCGCTCTGGCGAAAATGGATTCGGCCAGCCTCTCGCGCGTGGCGGCGCTCAGTTTCTTGGAATCGTCCAGCCCCTCGGGAAGATTGCGGGAATCGAGAATGACCGCAGCAGCCGTCACCGGGCCAGCCAGCGGTCCTCGCCCGACTTCGTCGATCCCAGCCACAAGCCTGAAACCCTCACGGGCGAGCCGCCGTTCGAATTTGAAATGGGGAGCCAATCTGACGATCCTGCCGGGCTAAAAGTCTTCAGAAGTTTCGCGCATCGCAGGTCGTCATACAATTTTCGGACGTCCTGTTCACCTTACGTCAACCGCGTTTGCAATGGCATTTGACTATAAATCTAATCTTGAAGACTTGCGCCCAGTGTCGGCTGGTTCGTTCCAGGTCAGGGTTTCATGCAGTCGCATTGGCCGCGTTTGGCGGCGCTCTCAATCGCTGTGCTTTCGGTCTTCGCATTTCTCCTTGGAGGGGATTATGCGGCGGATCGCCTGATCGATTCCCAAAGAACCAAACAGCTTGTCGAGCTCGGCAACGTCGCTCTGCGGCGGCTGGAAAACACTGTCGACTATGGCGCGCTGGCCATTGACGATACGTCGAGCCGTGGTCTGGCGACCTGCGAGGCCGCAGCGCTTCAATCGATCCGGCTGCATGTTTACCAGCGCACCTCGGTCAAGGACATTCGCATTCTTGACCGCGATGGCATGGTGCAATGTTCTGCCTATTCCGAGACTCTGGAATTCGACAAGGGCTGGACCAGCCGCGACGACATGCTGCCTGCGGTAGATCCTTCCCTGCGGCTGTTCCGGGTCGAGCAGTTTTTTGGCGTGGCGCTCGGCGTGATGCGCGACGTAGAGCCCGGCGTGTCGCTGGCCGCCATCATCGGCATCAATTCTTCCCTGTTCGACATCATGCCGGCAGAGTTGCGCGATCACAGCGAAGTTGCGCTGGAACTGTCCAATGGCGGACAGATCGGCCGTTCGTCGCCGTCAGACAAATTGGATGAGGAATCAGGCGGCGTCTTCGCAACCATTGAATCGAGCCGGTTTCCCGTGCGTGCGCGTATTCGGGTGACGAATGAAGCCTTTGAGCGATGGAATCACGAGCCTTATTATCCGATCATGTTCATCGCCGGCCTGCTTGGTCTTGCCTTCGGGGCCATGCTGGCCAGACTGCTGATCCGCGACGATGGCCCTGTCGGCATGATCGACCGCGCCATAGCGGCCCATGAGTTCCGGCCATATATGCAGCCGGTTTTCAAGCTGGGCACCGGCGAGGTTGTCGGCTGCGAGGTTCTGGCCCGATGGATCAAGCCGGACGGGACGCTTATTCCCCCCGCGCGCTTCCTGCAGTTGATTGAAGACAACGGGCGGATCGAGGCCTTCACCTGGCATCTGCTGAGCGTCGCGCTGGGCGAATTGCGCGAGACGATGGCGCAGAACAAGACGTTCAAACTCTCAATCAACATCGCGCCCGACCATTTTCTCGCGGACAACTTTATCGATGAACTGCGGCGCGTTGTTCTGGCCGCCAAAGCCTCGCCACGCCAGATCGTTCTTGAAATCACCGAACGGGATGAGCTGTCTGACCTTGTGCGCGCCGCCGCAACCGTGACGAAACTGCGGGATCTGGGCTTCCGGGTTGCGCTCGACGACGTCGGAATCGGCCATAGCGGCCTTTCCTATATCCAGAAACTCGGCGCCCACGTTTTGAAGATCGACAAATTCTTCGTCGATTCGATCAGCCGCGACGCGTCAGCCATCGCGGTTGTTGGCATGCTGGTCAGGCTCGCCCGCGAACTCGATATGGAAGTCGTGGCCGAGGGCATCGAGGACGAAACCCAGATGGCTGCGCTCGCGGGTTGCGGAATTGAGCAGGGCCAGGGCTATCTGGTGTCACCGGCAATTCCGGCAAGGGACTTCGTCGCATTCGCCCGCAGCCGCCCCCGGATCGAACCAGCGCGGCCCCGTTCGCATCTTGCGGCAGTCGCCTGAACCTATTTCAGCAATTGTCCACGAATTTCGCCGCCCGGATTCCGTTCGGTGTGGACATTGATGTACCACTTGCCGGCCAGAATATCAGCAGCTTGCATGTCGCTCACGGCTTTGGAGCCAGTAATCGGGCTGACCGCCGATGCGAAGGGCAGCACGATGCCGGCATTGCGTCCGGTCTCCCCCGGTCCATGAAAATGCGCCCCGATCGCCGCGCCACTGAGACCGGTGAAGCTGATCGACCAGGTCAAGGTCTTCGTGACCGTATCGAAGGTTACTTCACCGGTTCCGGTTGCGAGGCTTGGGTTGGGCGGCACTTCGCTGGACCCGTTGAGGTCTGCCCGCAGCTTAATAGTCTCGGCTTGCGCGAATGTTGGGCCGGCTAGTCCCGCAGTCAGCAGGAGCGAAAACAGAAGCTCTTTGATTTTCTGCACAAATATCTCCCGAAAAACGGCCGGTCACATTGGCCAGTATGATGTCCGATAAAATAAGGACTTTGCCGAATCTTGTGCGCAGCCCGCCAAAGAGAGAATCGGTTCTGACCGGGTTGCACAAGACACAAGCTTTTGATGGATTCTGGCGCACAGTCGCAATGCCGGATGAATCGTGTTTATAATCTGTTAACCGGCAGCGACAGGCTGCAGCTGCGTAATCGAGTGAAGAGGCCAGATATGAACGATATGACGAGCGACGCCCCGAAACTTCCCGGAACGGCGGGCGTTAACATTGCCGGCGCCCCTGCGCCGAAAGCCGAGGACGGTGACGAACGCAGCAATGCGGTTTTTGAAAGTCTGGTGAAGGGCGACGCAGATATCGTCGGGCTCGTGGCCTATTCAATTTACAAGCAGAACAAGCACGATTGGCTGGTGGCTTTCGACAAGGCAAAGGCGCGTCAGCCGAATGAGCCTGAGCTGACTTCCTATATCATCGGCGAGAGCACCCCGCGCCGTCTGGCGATCTATCGCCATCTGGCCGAAGCGACACTAGAGGGTCGCGGTCCTGAAGTGCCGGCCGGTCCTTCCGCCGAGGCCTTTGCCCAGCGCACCTACGGCGCGGCGGCCCGCCGGGCTCCGGCAAAATCGGGCGGCGGATCATCTCTGATCACATGGATCGCAGTGGCGGTTGTGTTCGTTGGTGCGGTTCTGCTGGCGGCGAAATTCGGAATTCCGGGAGTTTCGCCCCGCTGAAGGCGCGACGCTTTAGAACAGGCTGAGCTGCTGTCCATTGCGGGCTGGCGGTATGAACAAGTCGGTGCGCAATTTGGCGCGCCCCTTGTTGTAGCCGATCTTCTGGCAGGCAATTTCGAACCGGCGGCCCGCCATCCACGCATAGGGGCCATCACCGGTCATGCGTTTTCCCCATGTGGAATCGTAGCCCTTGCCGCCACGCGTCGAGCGCACAAGCGACATGACGTGGCGGAATTTGTCGGGGAAATGCGACAACAACCACTCGCCAAACAATTCCTCGACCTCCAGCGGCAGGCGCAGCATCACATAGCCGGCCTCGCGCGCCCCCATGGCCCAGGCGCGGGTCAGGATAGCCTCGATCTCTGGGTCGTTGATGGCCGGAATGATCGGTGCAACCATCACGGCTGTCGGAATGCCGGCTTCCGACAATTGCCTGATGGCGTCGAGGCGGCGCTCTGGCGTCGCGGCGCGCGGCTCCATCGTGCGGGCCAGCTTGCGGTCGAGCGACGTCACCGACAAGGCCACTTTGGCCAGTCCTTTCGCGGCCATCCGCGAGAGAATGTCGATGTCGCGCGTTACCAGAGCCGATTTGGTGACGATCCCGACCGGATGATTGGTCCGTTCCAGCACTTCGAGCACGGAACGCATGACCCGGTGCTCGCGCTCGATGGGCTGGTACGGATCCGTATTGGTGCCGATGGCGATCGTCTTCGGCTGATAGCCGGGGGCTGCGAGCTCGCGCTCCAGCAGCGCCGCCGCGCCTTCCTTGACGAACAGCCGGGATTCGAAATCGAGGCCCGGCGACAGGCCCATATAGGCGTGGGTCGGCCGCGCAAAACAATAGACGCAGCCGTGCTCGCAACCCCGATAGGGATTGATCGAGCGGTCGAAGGAAATATCGGGCGAATCGTTGCGCGTGATGATCGTCTTCGGGCGCTCGATGGTGATCTCGGTCCTGAAAGCCTCAAGCTCCGCAAGGCTTTCCCAGCCGTCGTCGAAATCCTCGCGTCCCTGCTTTTCGTAGCGGCCCGTCGTGTTGCTGACAGCGCCGCGCCCGCGCCATTTCTCTCCGGCCCCGACCGACGCCTTGGCACCAAACGCGTCGCCGCTGTGGGCGCCGACATAGAGCCGCGAATTGGCTGTCCGCAGGGGAAGGCGCTCGAGTGTCCCGGTTGCCGACGAACTTGCCATCACGCTCTCCGCTTTTTTGTCCCCGTCCGGTCCCGCAACAGGACCGAATGATGTGAACGCAACAGGAACAAAAGAACGAATAGAGAACATATTCCTGTCCGTCAATCCGGATGGGGAATATTTCAGCTTTTTTGGCAGCGCAGCATTCGCTAAAACGCGCCATGCTCTCGGTTGTTGTTTTTATCATGGACGGTCCGGCTGCTCCGCTCTCGGCGGAAGCCGTTGTGCGCACGCTGTCGTCGCTGGTTCCGGCGGCGGTTGAAGGCGTGGTTCGGGATGTGACGCTTGCGGCTCCCGCCGGGCGCGCAGGAATGCGCAAGATCGCCGATCACGCCGGTTGCGAGTTGGTGGAAGCCGGCAGTCAACCAGCGATGTTCCGCCGCGCCTTCGAGACGGTGCGCAATCCAAATATTTTTGTGATTCGCGCCGGCCGGGCTCCCGAACAGGGGTTCGCCGAGGAGCTTGCCGATCTGCTGGCCGGCGGCGTGCAATCTGCCATCATGCGCGAGACACCACGGCGCTTCATGACGCGCATTTTGCCGGGCCTTGCGCCTGTCGCCGGACTGGTCGCTCGTCGCGACCCGATGTTGCGCACGCAGGCGCACACGCTGGGCGATCTCGTCCGCAATGCGCGCGCAACGACCACGCTGCGCGCGCGGGCGCGCTTCGTCGAATAGGCTAAGCCTTCGGCTGCCCGCGCTTCAGGTGCTCGTCGAGGCGCGGCATGATCTCGACGAAATTGCAGGGCCGGTAGCGATAGTCGAGCTGCTGCACCAGAATGCCGTCCCACGCATCCTTGCAGGCGCCGGGCGAGCCAGGCAGCACGAAAATGTAAGTTGCGCCCGCCACGCCAGCCGTTGCCCGTGACTGGATGGTCGAGGTGCCGATCTTCGGAAAGCTGATGTGATGGAAGACGGTCGAAAAGCCTTCCATGCGCTTTTCGAACAGGGGCTCGATCGCCTCCGGCGTCACGTCCCGGCCCGTAAAGCCTGTTCCGCCGGTGGAAATGATCACATCAACGCCCGGATCGGCGATCCACTTTTTGACGACAGCGCGGATCGACTCCACGTCGTCCTGCGAAATCGCCCGGTCTGCGAGCTTGTGGCCTGCCGCCGTAAGGCGTCCCACCAGCGTGTCGCCCGACTTGTCGTCTGCCAGCTTGCGCGTATCCGAGACCGTCAGCACCGCAATATTCAGCGGCACGAAGGTCAGACTCTCGTCGATTCCGGGCATGCGACAAACCTTTATGAACGGAGCCTATTTGGAAAACGTGTTGCAGGAATCGATGTTGCCGGTCTGCAGTCCCTTCTGCAGCCATTGCACACGCTGCGCCGACGAGCCGTGGGTGAAGCTGTCCGGCACCACCTGACCGCGCGACGATTTTTGCAAACGGTCGTCGCCAATAGCGGTGGCGGTCGCGATGGCCTTCTCGACGTCGCCCTTCTCGAGAATCTGCCATTTGCGATCGGCGTTTGCGGCCCAGACGCCGGCCAGACAATCGGCCATCAATTCGACGCGGACCGAAAGCGAATTGGCCTGCGCCTGACTGGACGCGCGCTGTTGCGCCTGCTGCACCTTCGGCAGAATGCCGAGCTGGTTTTCGATGTGATGGCCCATTTCGTGCGCAATCACATAGGCGTATGCAAAGTCGCCGCCGCCGCCGAGCTTGCTGCGCATGTCGTTGAAGAAGGACGTGTCGAGATAGATCTTGCGGTCGACCGGGCAGTAGAACGGCCCCATGGCGGATTGCGCCGTGCCGCACGCCGAATTCGTGACGCGATCGAAAATCACCAGACGCGGCGCTACAAATTTGATGCCCTTCTGGGACGGCAGGATTTCCGACCAGACGTCCTCGTTCTGCGCCAGCGTCGCCGATACGAAACGCCCGATAGCGTCGTTGGGCTGTTCGCGATTGGCCTGCTGGGTGCGCGGCTGCTGCTGTACCTGCGGCGAACGGCCGCCGTTCAGCATTTCAGCGCCGCCGATCAGAATGCGCGGATCGATGCCCAGCGCATAGCCGAGCAGGCCGAGAATGATGATCGTCCCCATGCCAAGACCGCCACCGCCTGACGGCAGCCCAAAGCCACCACCGCCGCCGCCGCTATCGTCGCCGCGCCTGTCCTCAATGTTGTCGGACTGGCGAAAGTCCTCCCATTTCATACCGAACACTCCGCAGGAAGGCCGGCGGCGAGCCGGCAGGATCTGAACAAACTATCTAGCAGTCCGGGGCTCCAAATTACAGGGGCGGACTTCGTTGTATTGCGCCACGCAGTCGCCGACTTTCCTCGGGCCTTGGGAAATCAAATCATTTCAACAGGGCGGCTTCGCAAAAATGAAACGCAGAACACCCGAAAGCTACTTCGGACTCCCGATGGCCTTGCGCAATTCGATCAGATCTCGCCAGGCGAATTTCTTGTGGGCGGGCTGGCGCAGCAGATAGGCCGGATGCAGCATCGCAATAGCCTTGATGGCGCGCGCTTCCGGGCGATCGCGGTCGATCACATAATCGCCCCATCGACCACGCGCCCGCATGATGCCTTCGCGGATGTTGAGCAGAGTCTGCGCCGAGCTTGCGCCAAGACACACGAGGATGTCGGGATTGCACAGTGCAATCTGCCGCTGGATGAACGGCAGACAGATGGCGGTTTCCTGCACGGTTGGCGTGCGATTGCCCGGAGGGCGCCACGGAATCACATTGGCGATGTAAACCGAAGTTCGGTCGAGCCCGATGGATTCCAGCATACGGTCAAGCAATTGCCCGGCGCGCCCCACGAACGGAACACCCTGCTTGTCCTCGTCGGCGCCGGGCGCCTCGCCCACCAGCATGATCTTCGCCAGCGGATTGCCGTCCGCGAAAACGAGCCGGCTTGCGGAGCGCTTGAGGGCGCAGCCGTCAAAATTCTCCAGCGCAGCCCGCAAATCGTCCAAAGTCATGGCCGCCTGCGCCAGTTCGCGCGCCGATACTGCCGCCTGATCCGGCGGCGGAGGGGCGGCGGCCTCGACTTGGGCCAGATTGCGCAGCGGCGGCTTTTTGGTCGGTTCGAAGGCGAGCGGCGCGTCGGGGGCAGATTGTGGTCCGGCTTCTGCCGCCTGAGACTGCCGGGCAGGGCGGCTTTTACTGTTCGCAGCGAGGCTGTCGGCGAAGCGGTCGTGGGCCTCTTCGTCGATCGCCAGATCGATGCCCATGTCGACGTACCAGCGCAGCAGGCTGACCAGCTCTGCGTCTGTCATCGAAGGCGGGTGCGTGTCGTCGGGCGGAACCATGGATTTCCAGTACCATTTCGGGCCGGTCTGTGCGATTCGAAAGCTTGAAATTGCGACGCGAAGAAGATAGTTTATATATAAACTATCGGGACGAACGGAGTGGCGAATGACCAGCGAAGCTTTGCCCGAACGCGAGGGCATGGATTACGACGTCGTGATCGTCGGCGGCGGCCCGGCTGGTCTGGCGGCCGCGATCCGGCTGAAACAGGTCTCGCCCGACGCGACTGTGGTGGTGGTCGAAAAGGGCTCCGAGATCGGCGCGCACATCCTGTCGGGTGCGGTGATCGACCCGGTCGGTCTCGACAAGCTGCTGCCCGACTGGCGCGAAGACCCCGAGCGTCCCCTGACCACGCAGGTTTCGTCAGACCGCTTCTACATGCTTGGTCATTCCGGCGGCGTCCGGCTGCCGAACATCCTCATGCCGAAGCTGATGGACAATCACGGCAACTTCATCGGTTCGCTGGCGAATGTCACGCGCTGGCTCGGCCGGCAGGCCGAGGCTCTGGGCGTCGAAATCTACCCTGGCTTCGCGGCGGCGGAAGTTCTCTACGACGACAACGGCGCAGTGCGCGGCATCGCCACCGGCGACATGGGCGTCGGCCGGAATGGCGAAATGAAGGACAGCTACACGCGCGGGATGGAGTTGCGCGGCAAATATACCTTGTTCGCCGAAGGCGCGCGCGGCTCGCTGTCGAAACAACTCATTGCGAAATACAAATTGTCCGACGGGCGCGAACCGCAGAAATTCGGCATCGGCATCAAGGAACTTTGGCAGATCGATCCGGCGAAACACCAGCCGGGGCTCGTGCAGCATTCGTTCGGCTGGCCGCTCGACGCCTCGACGGGCGGCGGTTCCTTCCTCTATCATTTCGAGGATGGCCTTGTATCCGTGGGCTTCGTGGTCCACCTCAACTACACGAATCCGACGCTGTCGCCCTTCGACGAATTCCAGCGTTTCAAGACGCATCCGATGATTGCGCCCACATTCGAGGGCGGCAAGCGCATCGCCTACGGAGCGCGCGCCCTTACCGAAGGCGGTTGGCAGTCCGTGCCGAAACTGTCGTTCCCGGGCGGCGCGCTGCTCGGTTGCGCGGCTGGCTTCGTCAACGTGCCGCGCATCAAGGGTTCGCACAACGCCATTCTGTCGGGCATGCTGGCCGCCGATCATGTGGCGGAAGCCCTTGCGGCAGGCCGCCAAAATGATGAGCTGGCCTCTTACGAGGCCGCATGGCGCGAGTCGGAAATCGGTCGCGATCTTGTGCGGGTGCGCAACGTCAAACCGCTCTGGTCGAAGTTCGGCACATATCTGGGTATCGCGCTGGGCGGGCTCGACATGTGGACGAACCAGCTGTTCGGCTTCTCATTCTTCGGCACGTTGCCGCACGGCAAGGCCGATTTCGCTACGCTGAAGCCATTGTCGCAGGTAACCCCGATTGTCTATCCGCGCCCGGATGGCAAGCTCACTTTCGACAAGCCCTCTTCGGTGTTTTTATCGAACACCAATCACGAGGAAGATCAGCCGGTGCATCTGCGGCTGAAAGATCCGTCCGTGCCGATTGCCCGCAATCTTCCCGAATACGGCGAACCGGCGCGGCTCTATTGCCCGGCGGGCGTCTACGAAGTTGTCTATGGCGACGATGTGAAGAAGACCGATCCACGCTTCGTCATCAACGCGCAGAACTGCGTTCACTGCAAGACCTGCGACATCAAGGATCCGGCGCAGAACATCGACTGGGCCACGCCAGAAGGCGCAGGCGGCCCGAATTATCCGAATATGTGAGGCAGGATCAAGCAGAGCATTGAATACGCCACCGTCTTTCGAGACGGACACTTCGTGTGCGCCTCGAAGGAGAAGTTTCAAGTTCAAACGACCAGTTGTCTTCCAATCCTGATGATTGCGCAGACAGTCTTTAGTCTCTGGCACCGCCCGTCATGTTCGCGCTCGTCGCGGGCTTCCACGACTGTTTGAGTTCACATCCCCTCAGGCCGACCCGCCACCGCAACCAGCAGCTTCTTGCCGTCGAACAGGCGCTTGGCGACGCGTTTTGTGTCTTCCAGCGTAACGGCGTTGATGAGTGCGTTGCGCTCGTCAAGATATTCCACCGGGAAGCCCTCGGTCTGCAAATGCACGAGCTGGTCGCAGATCTTGGTCGAGGTGTCGAAGCGCAGCACGTAGGAGCCGGTGAGATATTTTTTCGCCTTGTCGAGTTCTTCCTCGGTCGGGCCTTCGGCTGAAAGTTTTGCGATTTCTTCCTCGATCACCGCGAGCGATTCCGCCGCGCGTTCGTTCTTGGTCGAGGTGCCGCCGGAAAACATCGCCGAATGATCCCAGTTGGCGAGTTGCGAATGGACCGAATAGGCGAGGCCGCGCTTCTCGCGCACTTCCTTGAAGAGGCGCGCTGAAAACACGCCGCCGCCGAGGATGTGGTTGACCACGGTGGCGATCATGTAATCGGGATCCTTGCGGACCAGGCCCGGCAATCCGAAGCGGATGGTGGATTGCGGAACATCTACATCGACCACATGGCGCGCACCCATGCCGGCGACCGCAATATCCGGAACGGGCTTCAGGTTGCCCTTTTCGGGCAGTGCACCGAACACATGATCGATGAGTTTGACGAGCCGGACAGCATCGATGGCGCCGACTGCCGCGATCCGCAGATTGCCGCGCGACATCATGTTGGCGCGCAATTGCACCAGATCGTCGCGCGTGATGGCCGGCACGGTTTCAAGCGTGCCGCGACCGGCGCGGCCATAGGGATGGTTCGGGAAAGCCGCTTCCCGGAAGGCTTTTCCGGCGAGCGCTTCGGGATCCTTCGCCTCGCGCTTGAGGCCGGCGATCATCTGGCTGCGCACGCGCTCGATGGCGTCGTCATCCAGCCGTGCCTCGTTGATCGTGAGACGCAGAAACTCGAACGCCGCATCAATGTGGCGTGTGAGCGTCTTCATGTGGCCAGTGAACAGGTCGCGGTCAGCGCCGTAGGAGATTTCCACCGCCTTGTCGTCGAGCGCACGATGGAAAGCGTCCGCATCCATGTCGCCCGCGCCTTCGTCGAGCAGGCCCGCCAGCATGGAGGTTGCGCCTTCGCGCCCATCGGGATCCTGCGTGTTGCCGCCCTTGAAGGCGAAGTCGAACGCCACGAGCGGCACGGCGTAATCTTCCACCAGCCAGCACTCGAGACCTGCGGGTGTACGAAGCTTCTGCACGGTTGCGGAGCGCGAGGCGGGCGGAAGTGTTGAAACTTTATCGATGGCGGTCATCTGATGTTCTCGTTTCTGGCGATGATCCTTCGCCTTTAAGGCGAAGGCGGCCGCGCAGCAGCCGGATGCAGGGTTTCATTTTGTTTTGTTGAAACACGCTCCGGCGCTCGTCCCTTTTGTTCGATAGCTTGCAGTCGCCTTCCTCCCGGTCGGGGGAAGGAGATGCTGAATTACGCCGCTTTGGTTTCCGGCAGAAGGAAGCCCAGAACCGAGCGTTTGCGTTCGAGATATTTCTCTGCAGCCGCGCGCACGTCTTCGGCCGTCACGGCGTCCATGCGGTTGGGCCAGTCGAGCACATCCTGCACGGTCGCCCCGGTTGTCAGCGCAGCGCCGTACCAGCGCGCCAGAGAGGTCTGGCTGTCCTGCGCGTAAACAGCATCGGCGATGAGCCGCGTCTTGGCGCGCTCGAGGTCTTCGGTCTTCACGCCGTCGCGAATGAGATCAGCAATGACGCCGCACACCTGATCGTCCAGATCTTCGAGCGTCACGTCCGGCGACGGAATTGCGTAAACCCAGAAGCGCGTCTGGTCGAGCGAGGTGCCCATGTAATAGGAGCCGGCCATGACGGCGCTTTTGCGATCCACAACGAGCGCCTTGTAGAGCAGGCTGGTCTGGCCGCCGCCGAGCAGATGGGCGAGCAGTTCAAGCGCCTCGGCCTCGCCCTTCGCGGCTGTCGTGTAGGACGGCACGAGATAGACGCGCTGATGGCTCGGCTGCTCGACCTTTTCGTCGGAGAGCGACACGAGGCGATTGACGCGCGGCTCGGGTTCCTGCGGGCGCTGGCGCGCCGGCTGTTCCCCGCGCGAGGGAATTTTCGCATAGGTGGCTTCCGCCAGTTCGCGCACCGTGGCGGAATCAATATCGCCGGCGACGATCAAAATGGCGTTTCCGGGCGTGTAGAAGCGACCATAATAGTTCAGCGCATCGTGCCGATCGAGGCTCTCGATCTCGTGCTGCCAGCCGATGATCGGCTTGCCGTAGGGATGATGGGTGAACAGCGCCGCCTGCACCGCCTCGTTGAGTTGCGAGGAGGGATCGGAATCGGTGCGCATGCGGCGCTCTTCCAGCACCACGTCGCGCTCCGGCGTCACCACGTCATCGGTGAGGACCAGATTGGTCATGCGGTCCGCCTCAAAATCCATCAGGACCGGCAGATGCTCTTTCGGCACGCGCTGGTAATAGGCGGTGTAGTCCTGCGACGTGAAGGCGTTTTCCTGCCCACCCAGCGAGGCGACGATTTCGGAGAATTCGCCCTGCGCGTGGTTGGAGGTGCCCTTGAACATCAGATGTTCGAGGAAATGCGCGATGCCCGACTTGCCAACCGGATCGTCGGCGGAGCCGTTGCGATACCAGACCATATGGGTGACGACTGGCGCGCGATGATCGGGGATCACCACGACTTCCATACCGTTGGAAAGCTTGAAATGTCCGATGTCCGGACCGGCGGAATGGCCGGAGGTCGCGGTCTGCGGCGTCAGGGAAGCGGAAGTTGCAACAGGTGACTGGGCCATGGGCATCCGGGTGTTCGAAACCAAATCGTCCGAACGCAATATAGGATGGCTGGCGCGATAACGTCAGTCCCTTTCGGGGGCGTTCAGACGGAAATCATCCGTCCAACCGCCCCACAGGGTGAACAAATCTGCTTGATCGGGCGAACTGATGCCCGCCCGCACGAATTACTGCGCCTGCCGGCGACGGGCCTCTTCGCGAACCTGCGCGGCGGCGTTGCCAAGGTTGTCGCTGTAAGAAGTGTCTTTGGGTTCAAAGGTCGCCTTCACGCTCTTTGTGGGGCGACGATAGCCGGTCGGCGGGTCAGACAGGTGCGCGCGCTTAGGCTCTGCGCCGGCCACAATATCCTTCGACGTATCGGCTGGGCCGCGAATGTTCGCGGTCTTTGTCCAGTATTCATACGGATTGCAGAGCAGGTCGCCGTCGGCCGTGCAGCCTCCGCGTTCCTGCCCGCGCGGCGTCGGGGCAATGCGGCCGTATCTCTGGAGATCGCGGGCTGGCAGCGGATCGGCGTCCACATTGTTGCCGCGCGGACGGGCGGCGGCTGCAGCCGCCTGACGCTGCTTGGCCAGATCCTGATCGACAGGCCAGGCGGCGTTGCGTTGACCGACCGGCTGCATGGGCTGCCGCAGTTCCATCTTCGGCGGAACCACCAGCGGCGGGCGCTCGCGATAGTCAATCGAGGGCTTAACGTCGTCATCCTCGAAGCCGATGCCCATTTTGACTAGGCCGAGCAAGCTGTCGAAAATGTTTTCCTGACCGTCGTCGAGCGCACGGGCGGGCGTCCCGCCCATCAACCCGAAGGCAATCATGGCGGTGGCGGCGAAAAGCGCCGGGCGGCGGGTGCGGAAAGTCTCGTGAGCCATGGCAGAACCCTGTCGTCTTGCAATTCCTGATGGGGGAATCGAACACATTACGCCTCGTATTCGCGGCGATTTCGGGGCGGACGCCCTTAAAATCAACCTTGTCCGACTCAACCGGCGGGCTTCGCCGTCTGGTCAGCTTCCTTTACGAAGAAGGATTCATACAGAAGAAGCGCCACTCCCGCAACGATGGCCACGTCGGCAACGTTAAAGACGTACCAGTTGATGCGGCCCCAGCTCTGGGTGTCGACATGGAGAAGGAAGAAATCCGCCACTGCCCCATGGGCAAAACGGTCGTAGGCGTTGCCGAGGGCGCCGCCCACGATAAAGCCCAGCCCCCAGACGGTGATGCGATTGCGGGCGCGCCACATCCAGACGCCGAGCGCAAGCGTGGCCGCAAGCGCCACGCCCAGCAGGGCCCAGCGTCCAGTCGGGGTCTCGGCGCTGAGAAGCGAATAGGAAATGCCCGGATTCCACGCCATGACCAGATCGAGGAAAGGCCCGACCCGCACCGGCTCTCTCGAGGCGATGTCGTAGTCATAGATCATCCAGTGCTTGTGGGCCTGATCGGCGGCCAGCGAGACGAGCGCCACCGCGAGGCCGGTCCAGCCCGGCCTCACAGCGCTGCCCTCGCGGCCCGCAGGCTCATCCGAGTCTCCCGGCGGCCTTGAGTTCGCGCAGGGCTTGCGCGTCGCGCGGCGTCACGTCCGGATAATCGGGCGATGCCGTGGCAGGATCGAAATATTTCCACGACCGGGCGCATTTGGCGCCCGGCGCGCGGGCGACCACAACCGCTACGCCCTCGCTGCCGGGAATCCGGAAGGCGTCCGCCGGGCCCTCGCCGTCGACGACCTGAATGCCCGACGTGATGCAGATCTCGGCGAAATCTACGCTGTCGATCATGCTGCGCGTGGCGGCGCTGGCAATGTAGACCACCGGAGCAGCTTCGAGCGACGAGCCGATGAGCTTTTGCGTGCGGGCGATTTCGAGCGCGCCGGTGACGACCGAGCGCACGCGGCGAATGTCGGCCCATTTGTCCGCGAGCGCCTGATTGCGCCAGCCGGCCGGCATGTCGGGGAACACCTGCAGATGCACAGAGTCTGCATCAGGATTGCGCGACAGCCACGTCTCTTCGCACGTGAAGGGCAGGATCGGGGCGAGCCAGATCGTCACCGCACGGAAGATATGTTCGACAACGGCCAGCGATGCGCGGCGCTTCTCGCTCGACAGGGGCTCGCAATAGAGCGCGTCCTTGCGCACGTCGAAATAGAAGGCCGACAGATCAGTGTTCATGAAGGCGCTCAGGCGCGCAATCACGCGTTTATAGTCGAAATTCGCATAGGCGTCGCGAATGTCGGCGTCGAGTTCGCTCAGCCGATGCAGCATGAGCTGATCGAGTTCGCCGGCCTTCGAGAGATCGGCCGCCGCGGAGGCGTCGTGATGCGCCAGCGTGCCGAGCATCCAGCGCAGACTGTTGCGCAGTTTGCGATAGGTTTCGACAAATGTGCCGAGCACATTCTTGCCGATGCGCAGATCGTCGGAATAATCCGACGCCGCAACCCACAAACGCAGAATGTCTGCGCCGGAATCCTTGATGACGGTTTGCGGCGCGACCACATTGCCGAGCGATTTCGACATCTTGCGGCCGTTCTCGTCGAGCACGAAGCCGTGCGTCAGCACGACATCGAAGGGCGCACGCCCGCGCGTGCCGCAGCTTTCCAGCAACGACGAATGGAACCAGCCGCGATGCTGGTCGGAGCCTTCGAGATACATGACCTCATCGGGGCCGCCATCGACCTTGCGGGAGATTCCCGCGAGGCCCGGAAAATGCCTGGCGTCTTCCAGCACGAACGAATGCGTCGAGCCTGAATCGAACCAGACGTCGAGCACGTCGTCGATTTTTTCGTAATCGGCGGGCGCATAATCGGGCGCGAGGAAGCGCGCCGCGGAGCCTTCCGCAAACCACGCATCCGCGCCCTCGGTCTCGAAGGCCGCTGCGACGCGCGCATTCACGCGCTCGTCGACCAGCACATCATGCGTGCCCTTTTTGACGAAGACCGCAATCGGCACGCCCCATGCGCGCTGGCGCGACACGACCCAGTCGGGCCGATTGGCGATCATGCCATTGATGCGATTTTCACCCGAGGCCGGCACCCAGCGGGTTTTTGCAATGGCGTCCAGTGCGACGGAACGGAGTGTGGGCGAATTCCCCCTCTCCCCGCCTGCGGGGAGAGGGCTGCCCATCCCCTTATCCATCGCAATGAACCATTGCGGCGTGTTGCGGAAGATCACCGGCTTCTTCGAACGCCACGAATGCGGATATTGATGCTTCAGTTTTCCGCGCGCGATGAGCGCACCTGCATCGATGAGGGCTTTCATCACCGCATCGTTGGCGTCGCCCTTCTTGCCCTTGTCGTCGATGACGCGCTTCGCTCCGCCTTCCGAATCCGGGCCAAAGCCGGGCACTTCCTTCGTGTAGAAGCCGTCTGCGTCGACCGTGTACGGGATGCGCGTGTCGATGCCGCGCTCCGACAACATGCGCCCGGACGCCATCCAGATATCAAAGTCCTCTCGGCCGTGTCCGGGGGCCGTGTGCACGAAGCCCGTACCTGTGTCGTCGGTGACGTGATCGCCATCGAGGAGCGGGACGTCGAATGTGTAGCCGAGATGAGCGAGGGGGTGGGCGCATGCGGCGATCGCTGCGGGATTGTATCGCAGAGTCAGCTGTTCATACTCAGTGACGTTGGCGGATTTGAAGAACGCCTCCGCGAGCGAAGTCGCGAGAAGAAAATACGAATCGGGTTTCGCCCAGTTGCCTTCCGGAGCGGAGACGACCCGAAAAACATTGTACTCAATCTTGTTCGAAAATGAGATAGCGCGATTGCCCGGCAACGTCCACGGAGTCGTGGTCCAGATAACGACCCGAAGATTTTGACGAATCCTGCGAGCAAGGTCCAGATTGGCGTCACCTCTGTAGACAGCGACCGGATGCGAAAAACCTTCAACAAATTTTGTAACCGGAAACGCCACGAACACCGTATCGCTGACGTGGTCCTCATACTCCACTTCCGCCTCGGCCAGAGCGGTCTTTTCCACCACCGACCACATCACCGGCTTTGAGCCGCGATAGAGCAATCCGTTCGCGGCGAATTTCATGATCTCGCGGGCGATCTGGGCTTCGGCCGCGAACGTCATGGTCGAATAGGGATTGGCCCAGTCGCCGGTGACGCCGAGCCGCTTGAATTCCTCGCGCTGCACGCCGAGCCAGTGGGTCGCGTAGGCGCGGCATTCCTGCCGGAAGGCGATCATCGCCTCCGCGTTGGTGAAGTCGGGCTTCTGCTTGCCCTTCGAGCGGTAATTGTCTTCCTCGATCTTCCATTCGATCGGCAGGCCGTGACAATCCCAGCCCGGCACATAGTTGGAATCCTTGCCGAGCATCTGCTGGCTGCGGGTCACCATGTCCTTCAGGATCTTGTTGAGCGCATGGCCGATATGGATGTTGCCATTGGCGTACGGGGGGCCATCGTGCAGCACGAATTTCGGCCGTCCCGCGCCCTGTTTGCGCAGCTTGCCGTAGAGGTCGGTCTTCTCCCAGCGGGCGAGAATTTCCGGCTCTTTCTGCGGCAGACCGGCGCGCATCGGGAAATCCGTCTGGGGCAGGAACAGGGTCTTGGAATAGTCACGGCCTTTGGGGGCGTCGTCGGTCATGTTCGGTCTCGGCAAGCGGGCGGCGGCGGCGGGCCGGCCTCGCGGAAAGGGTCAGTGCGGGGAATAGATGATTTGCGGCCAAAGCGCCAATGGCGCAGCCAAACCCGGATGCCGCGCGAGATCAGGCTCGAGCGCGGTCCGGGCGGGTAATTCGTATGGCGCGAAGACGTAACATCCAACAAATATACAGCAAAAACTCCGCCTCTGGAAGCCGCTGCTTGCAAATCAGGTTTTCGCCTCATTGAACATGATCCGGTTCCCGAATGGATCAACCACCGTCACGGTCCGGGCGTCCCAGGGGCGATCTTCTATTGTGGGACGATTGTAGCGATAATTCTTTGCGAGCAGCGCCGCGTGAAGGTCATCGAGCCCTCTCGTTTCGACCACCACATATCCGCCGGGGCTGCAGTCTCCATGATGTTCGCTCAGATGCAGAACCAAGCCCGGCAGCGAAACGCGCATATAAAGCGGCGCATCCGGTGCGAAACGATGCTCCCAGTCGATGTGGAATCCGAGAAAGCCGCAATAGAATTCCCGCGCCTTAGTTTCATCAAAAATACGAAAGACCGGAATGACTTCGCGAAATTTGACGGTCATGAAAACCTCGTTCTAATCCGCCAGCATCATCCTGGCTTCCGCCTCGTCCAGCCTGATCCGCTCGACCAGCGCCTCGACGCTGTCGAACTTTTCCTCACCGCGGATCCAGCCGACGAAGGCCACTTCCACGGTCTTGCCGTAAAGGTCGCCAGCAAAATCGAAGATAAAGACTTCCAGCAGCGGCGCGCCATTGTCGAAAGTCGGGCGGCGGCCGTAGCTGGCGACGCCATTCTGGACGACGCCCTCGATGGTGAGGCGCACCGCGTAAATGCCGTGGGCCAGCCGGCAGGACGGGTCGAGGGCGATGTTGGCGGTCGGGAAGCCGAGCGTGCGGCCGAGTTTCTGGCCATGGACGACCTGACCGGTGATGAACCAGTCGTAGCCCAGCAGCTTGCGGGCGCGGGCTACATCGCCCTTTTCCAGCGCTTCGCGGGTGGCGGCGGAATGGACAGCCTCGGATGAGCCGTCCGGGTCGGCCGTCACCTTGGCCACCACATCGACTTCGAAACCATAATTACGTCCGGCCTCTTCCAGAAAGGCGGGCGTACCGGCGCGGGCCTTGCCGAAATGGAAGTCGTAGCCCACCACCGCGCCCGAAATGCCGAGGCGCTTCACCAGAATATCGTCCACAAATGATGCCGGGTCGTTCTGCGAAATCTCGGCTCCGAAGCTCAGCACCACCATGCCGTCGAGGCCGAGCCTTGCCAGCGCGCGGGCCTTGGCGATTTCGGGGGTCAGGCGAAAAATGACCGGCTTGCCGGCAAAAAAATCGACCGGATGCGGCTCGAACGTCAGCACCGCGCAGGGCTTGCCGAGCTTGTCGGCCAGCGCCAGCGCATGGTCGATCACCGCCCGGTGGCCGCGATGCACGCCGTCGAAATTGCCGATCACATAGACCGCGCCCTCCAGACCCACCGGGGGGGTCCGGGGATCGCGGGCGCAAACAAAAGGCTTCGATCGCAA
>CANJWR010000010.1 GCA_947478455.1 Beijerinckiaceae bacterium
ACTTCTGGAGGCCATCAACGGAAACGTCCAGGCCGCCAAACGCAAGGCAAAAGGCTATCGCAGCAAGCGCAACCTCAAGTTGATGGTCTACCTCATCGCCGGAGGGGTGCTGGACACGCTACCCACATGAAACAGCGACGAGCCGGTTTTGTTGCTCGACGGAGATTTGCGGATCGTTTCTGCAAGCCGGTCTTTCTGCAAACAGTTCCAGCCAGGAAATCCGCAAGTCAACGGAGCCCTTCTGGCCAAGCTTGGCGATGGCGAATGGAATGTCCCGCAGCTACGCAGCCTTCTCGAACTGGCGCTGGATGACGGCCCCGAGATCGAGGGCTATCGGATGGATCTGGTGCGGCCAGACGAGCTGACGCGCAATCTGCTGATGAACGCCCAGAAGGTCGCCTTCGAGGGCGAACAGAAAAACCGCGTGCTGCTGACCATTGACGACATCACCTATGCTCTTCTGGCCTCTCGCCAGAAGGACGAATTGTTGCGAGAAAAAGACGATCTGCTGCGCGAGAAAGACGACATGCTGCGCGAGCGGCGCATCTTGCTCGAAGAAGTGCAGCACAGAATCGCCAACAGCCTGCAGATCATCGCCAGCATTCTGATGTTAAAGGCGCGTGGCGTTCAATCGGCAGAAAGTCGCCAGCATCTCGAAGATGCGCATCAGCGCGTCATTTCCATCGCGACCATTCAGGATCATTTGCGCGTCGGCCTCGAGAATGTCGAAATCCGACCCTATCTGATCAAGCTCTGCGGCAGTCTGTCGGCGTCGATGATTCAGGAAACGCGCCCGGTGGCGCTGACGGTTCTGGCAGACGAATCAACCATTAACCCGCGTGACGCCGTCAGCATCGGCCTCGTGGTCACCGAACTCGTCATCAATGCTCTCAAACATGCCTTTCCGGACAATCGCAAGGGCGCGATCATCGTTAGCTATCGCCAGAATGATTCAAGCTGGACGCTGGCGGTCGAGGATGATGGCGTCGGCATGCCGAAAGACGCCAAACCCAACAAGGGTCTCGGCACCACCCTTGTTGCAGCGCTAGCTGGCCAGTTGGAAGCAGAGGTGGTCAACGAGCCACGGGATGTAGGATTGCGCATCGCTATGGTGCATGCAGGCGTCGGATACCCGCACTCGAAAGCTTGAACCCCAGCGCTTGACATGGCGGTGGCGTCTTTCGCTGCCCGCTCAGCGCAATGCAGCCATGCAGACACAAACTGTTGCGCACTTTCGCGGAAAAGAACCCGGAGAAAGGTTGAAATGCACCTTCTTGGTGAAATACTACAGGCTCGCCGAAGGGTGTTTAAAAGCAGCTGAACTGCAGCCTTGAAACAGCACTCGGCAAGCCAACCATCGACTGGAGGATCCATGAAATATCTCATCGCCGGCTCCGTGCTGTTTGCATCGGTCGCCCTAATCTCCGCACCCAGCCAGGCCGCCTGCGTCAACTGCCAGATCCAGACAAAGGCTCCCTCGGCCACAGCCGGGAAGTTCGATTTCCGTGTCGTCTGCATCGACGATTCCAGCGGTGATGAGCTGTCCTCCAACATCACGGCAGGCAGCGACGAAGAAGCACTCGAGCTGATGCTGAAGACCAAGTGCTGATCTGACAATCCGCCTCCAGTTGAGAAACTGGAGGCGCTAATTTTATCGGGCAGGAATCAGGCAGCCCTCACCGTTCGTACAGCAGCCGCGCCCTGATCGTCCCTTCAAGCTCCTTCAAGCCGTCCAACACATCTGCCGCCTGTTCGCGCGCCGCCGCGCCGTCCGATTCCACCACCACGTAACCGATGTCCCCGAAAGTCTGCAGATATTGCGCGGCGATGTTGAGGCCGCGGCTCGAGAAGACATTGTTCAGCCGGTTCAGCATGCCGGGCACATTACGATGCACGTGGATGAAGCGCGTGCCGGCCGGGCTCGGGGGCAATTGCACCTGCGGGAAATTCACCGCACCCAATGTCGAACCGATGTCCGAATATTCGATCAGCTTCTTGGCGACTTCCGCCCCGATGCGCTCCTGCGCCTCTTCGGTCGAGCCGCCGATGTGCGGGGTGATGATGACGTTTTCGAGCCCCTGAATCGGGGTGACGAATTTCTCCTTGTTCGAAGCAGGCTCGACCGGAAACACATCTACAGCAGCGCCATGAAGATGCTTGCTCTTCAGCGCATCCGCCAGCGCGTCGAGATCCACCACAGTGCCGCGGCTGTTGTTGATGAAATAGGCGCCCTTCTTCATCTTCGCAAACTGGGCTGCGCCAATCATGTTCTGCGTTGCAGGCGTTTCGGGAACGTGCATGGTGACGACATCTGCCTGACGCAGCAGTTCGTCTAGGGAGTCCACCGGCTCCGTATTGCCGTGACGCAGCTTGTCGCTGAGATCGTGATAGATCACCCGCATCCCCATGGCTTCGGCCAGGTTCGACAATTGCGAACCGATATTGCCATAGCCGACGATGCCGAGCGTCTTGCCGCGCACTTCGAGCGAATGTTCCGCCGACTTGTCCCAGCCGCCCTGATGGGCGCTGACGGAGCGCGGAAAGATGCGCCGCAGGAGCATGACGATTTCGCCGATGACAAGTTCGGCGACGCTGCGGGTGTTAGAGAACGGCGCGTTGAAAATCGGAATGCCGCGCCTGCGCGCTGCGTCGAGATCGACCTGATTTGTGCCCACGCTGAAGCAACCGGCGCAGATCAGCCGGTCGGCGGCGGCGAACACTTCTTCGGTCAATTGCGTGCGCGACCGGATGCCCACGATATGTACGCCTTCCAGCGCATCGGTGAGATCCTTCCCGTCGAGCGCCTTGGTCAGGCGGGTCAGGTTCGAGTAACCAGCGGCCTTCATCAGATCGACGGCACTGTCGTTGACGCCTTCGAGCAGCAGAACCTTGATCTTGTCTTTGGGCAGGGAAAGCCGGTCGTTCATCGGAGGCGCACTCTTGGTTGGCAGCGATGCGGCAAGTCTAGCAGCCGGGATGGCGATTCAGAAATGCCCCGGGGCGCGTCAGCGGCGTCAGGCCGCAGTCACGCCTTCTGCAGGCAGGCAGCTGCGAGCATTTGGAAGGCGCGCGCGCGGTGCGACAAGGCGCGCGAGCCATCGGGCGGAATGCCGTGCTTTTCGTCGGCGGTCATTTCGCCGAACGTTCTTGTGTGCTCGTCCGGCAAGAAGCAGGGATCGTAACCGAAGCCGGCTGCGCCACGCGGCGGCCAGACAATTTCACCGAACACCTTGCCCTCGAATGTTTCCTGATGCCCGTCCGGCCAGACGACCGCGAGGGCCGAGACGAAATGGGCGCGGCGCTGATCGGGCTGCGTGCAGCTGCGCTCACGCAACAGCGCATCGATGCGGGCCATGGTGGTATCGTAATCGCCAGCCTCCTTCGCCCAGCGGGCGGAATAGATGCCCGGCTCGCCATTCAGCGCATCGACGCAAAGGCCGGAATCGTCCGCAAAGGCCGGCAGGCCGGAGGCGTTGGCGGCGGCTTCCGCCTTGATCACCGCATTGGCGATGAAGTCGGCCCCGGTTTCGTCCGGTTCGCCAAGACCGAGTTCGCCGGCGGAAACGGCCTCAATGCCGTAAGGCGCAAGCAATTCGCGCATTTCGCGGAGCTTGCCTGAATTGTGGGTGGCCACCACAATGCGGCCTTCGAGTTTGCGGGTCATCTGTCCTGTCCGGTGCGGGCGTCGTCCTGCGAAGGTATAGGGGAGAAAACGCCGCGCGTGCAAAGGTTGCGCCGACATACCACATTGCGGCGCGCTCCAAAGCGTGGCTGACTGGGACCATACGATCGGGAACCATTCTTCAGGAAGGAAACGCCATGACGTCACACAGCGAAACGCCCCTTGCGATTCTCGAACCCGCCCGGCTCATTCCCCTGTTGACCATCGAGCGTATCGAGGATGCAGCCCCGCTGGCGAAGACTCTCGTGGATGCCGGCCTGCCGGTGCTGGAAATCGCCTTGCGCACCAAGGTTGCGCCGAATGCGATCCGGCAAATTTTGCGTGACGTGCCGGGTGCGATTCCGGGAGCCGGCAATGTGATGACCCCCCACGATCTGGCGCTGGCGCGCGACACCGGCGCGCGTTTTGCGCTGAGCCCTGGATCGACTGCTGCTCTCCTGGAGGCCGCAGCCGCGCAGGATCTGCCGTTTGTGCCGGGCATTGCGACCGCGACCGAGCTCATGAACGTCATGTCTGCGGGCTTCCATGTGGTGAAGTTCTTCCCCGGCGCAACGCTGGGCGGCGCGGCGACGTTGCGGGCCATGGCGGCCCCGTTTCCGCGCGTAAAATTCTGCCCGACCGGCGGCACCAGCGAGGACGATCTGGAAGAATGGCTGGCGCAGCCCAACGTGATCGCCGTTGGCGGCGCATGGCTCGCGCCGCTCGACGAAATCCGCAACAAGCAATGGGACAGGATCGGCGCCCGCGCGCGCGCAGCAGTGTCGAAGTACCTCGCCCGGCGACTACCCGACAGCGCAGCGTAAACGGTGCGCAGGCGGCTTACGGTTTTTAAAAACCTGCCGCCTGACCGTCCTTGCGCGGGTCGGAACCTGCGACGTATCCGCCCGCAATGCGATGAACGAGCTGCGCGCCGCCAAAGCTCGATTCGCCTTCATAAACTTCCGGCTTGATGTCGTGGCCGCGCGCCGCGAGATCAGCCGCGAGCTTCGCACCAGAAGCGGTTTCAATCATCACCGTCATGACGTCGAGGATGCGCCAGCGCGGCGCATCGACGGCGGTCTGCGGATCCTGATTCCATAACTGCGTGCGCAGGAACATCTGCAAATGGCCTTGCGCCTGCATTTGTCCGCCCATCAGACAGAAGGCCATTTGGGCGTCGCCACCCTTTGTGACGAAGCCCGGGATGATGGTGTGGAATGGCCGTTTGCCGCCGCCAACTTCGTTCGGATGACCGGGCTGCAACGAAAATCCGTAAGCGCGGTTCTGCAACGCAATCGCCGTTCCGGGCACCACGACGCCCGATCCGAAGCCGGAGAAGTTCGACTGGATGTAGGAGACCATCATGCCCTCCTCATCTGCGCTCGCCAGACAGACCGTGCCGCTGCCGCCCGGCGCGCCCGCGCCAAAATCTTTCGCTTTATGTCGGTCGATCAGTTTCGCGCGCGAGGCCAGATAGGCGTCGTCGAGAAGATGTGTCTGCGTAACGTCCGTCATGAAACGCGGATCGGCCACATAGGCGTTGATGTCCGCAAAAGCGAGTTTCATCGCCTCGATCTGCAGATGGAAGGATTGCGGCGAATCCGGCGCATGTTCTTCAATGTCGAGATGGCGCAGAATGCCCAGCGCCATGCAGGCTGCGATCCCCTGCCCGTTGGGCGGAATTTCATGCAGCGCACTGTCACCGAAGGATTTGTGAATCGTCCCGCACCAGTCGAGTTGATGATTTGCAAGATCGTCCGTCGTCAGCGCTGCGCCGCCCTGTTTTGCAAAGTCCGCAATGCGCTGTGCAAGTTCGCCACGATAGAATGCCTCGCCACGCGTCTCAGCAATCATTTGCAGCGAGCGCGCCAGCGGTTGCGAGGAAAACAATTCGCCTGCGCGCGGCGCGCGCCCGTCCGGCAGAAAGGCCTCCGCAAAGCCAGGTTGCGCATGAAGATTCCCGGCGGCCTTGCGCCATTGTTCGGCAATGACGGGCGAGACATGAAAGCCGCGCGTCGCATAGCGGATGGCGGGTTCGAACAGTCTTTCGAACGGCAATCTGCCGAACTTCGTCGAGAGTTCCACCCAGGCGGAAATCGCGCCCGGAACCGTCACCGAATCCCAGCCACGTTGCGGCATGGCGGTGCGTCCCGCAAAGCGCGCGGGCGTCCATGCGGCAGGCGCGCGACCCGATGCGTTCAGCCCATGCAGTTTGCCGCCGTCCCAGACGATGCAGAAGGCGTCCGACCCCAGCCCGTTGCTGGTCGGCTCCACGACAACGAGCGCCATGGCGCTGGCGAGCGCCGCATCCATGGCGTTGCCGCCCGCGTGAAGGATTTCGAGGCCAGCCTGCGTGGCGAGCGGCTGCGAGGTCGAGACCACATTGCGGGCGAGAATCGGCGAACGGCGGGACCGATAGAGGGCTTCGTGGGAAAACTTCATCTGCGCCGTCTCCCTGCGCTTGCACGTGACTTCCCTCATACGCCAGTGGGTGAAACTCGCAAGCGCCACCACGCCTTCGGCGCCCTGTTGCCAATTTTGCGGCGTCTCCCTAATCTCGCATTCAAAGCAGAATGCAAAGGGCCGAGAGACGGCAGCCATCGCCATCAGGGGAGAGACAATGAACCGCAAATATTTGGGTGGACTGGCGTCATCGGTTGCGTTTCGCGCCCTGATGCTGGCCGCACTTCCTGCTGCCGCGCAAGAAAGCCCGCTGATGTATCGCGGCGCGGATCGCGACCAGAAGGTGCTCGAAGGCGCGCGCCGGGAAGGGCAAGTCGTCATTTACACCGGGCTCGTGGTGAATGTCGCCCTGCGCCCGATGGCGGACGCCTTTCAGGCGAAATATCCGTTCGTGAAAATGAACTATTGGCGGGGCGAATCCGAGGCCATCGCCGCCAAGGTTCTGGCCGAGGGGCGCGCCAACAACCAGGTAGGCGACGTGATCGAGGGAACCGGCGTCGGCGAACTCGCGCTGGCTGCCAATCTGGTGCAGCCGTTTCATTCGCCGATGCGCGAGTTCCTGCCGAAAAACCTGCTCGATCCCGAGAACATGACGGCCCCGACGCGCGTCAGCTATTTCGCCATGGCGTACAACACCAAGCTCGTGCCGCCGGACAAGATTCCGCAAAAATACGAAGACCTGCTCGACCCCATGTGGAAGGGCAAGATTTCGTGGCGCATTGAATCTTCCAGCGGAACGTCCTTGTTTCTGACAAACCTGCGCCTCGCGTGGGGCGAGGAGCGCGCGCTCGATTATTTCAAGAAACTCTCGCAACAAAAGATCATCAATTTCGGCTCGGGTAGCGCACGCACACTGGTCGATCGCGTGATGGCGGGCGAATATCCGCTGGCGCTGAACGTCTTCGCACATTTCCCGGTCATCAGCGCGGCCGCCGGCGCGCCGGTGAACACCAAGCTGCTCGATCCGGTGCCGAGCACATCGGCGTCGATCTCCATCGTCAAGAACGCGAAACATCCCTATGCGTCGCTGCTGCTAATCGATTTCATGCTCGGCAAGGAGGGGCAGGCAGTGTTCTCGAAAGCTGGTCTGTTCCCGGCAAGGCCCGATGTCGCGCCGGACCCGGTTGTGGCGACCGTCGATCCCAACATCGCCAAAGTGCCGGTGAACTTCATTCTCGGTTCGACCATCGACAAGATGGAAAAGCGGTCGGACGAGATCTATCAGGAGCTGTTCCGGTAGGTTTTTACCGCGAATTGGGGCGGGCGGGGGCGTTCCTTGCGCGTTCGGGCCGAAAAGCCTAGAAGCGCCGGAGTTCAAAAGGAATTTGTCCATGCGCCCGTCCAAACGCGCCGCCAACGAAATGCGTGCGGTTTCACTCGAACGAGCCGTGGCTCGTTATGCCGAAGGTTCCTGCTTCATCAAGTTCGGCAATACGCATGTGCTGTGCACGGCGTCGCTGGAAGAAAAGCCGCCGCAATGGTTGCGCGGTCAGGGACGCGGCTGGGTGACGGCTGAATATTCCATGCTGCCGCGCGCTACCAACACGCGCACGCGCCGCGAAGTCACCTCCGGCAAGCCCTCGGGCCGCACGCAGGAAATCCAGCGGCTCATCGGCCGCAGCCTGCGAGCAGTGGTGAACCTGCAGGCGCTCGGCGAACGCCAGATCACACTCGATTGCGATGTGATTCAGGCCGACGGCGGGACACGCACCGCCGCCATCACTGGCGCATGGGTGGCGATGTACGATTGCATCGAATGGATGCGCGGTCGCTCGATGCTGAAGGATTCGCCGATCCGCGATCATGTGGCGGCTGTATCCTGCGGCGTCGCCAAGGGCACGCCGGTGCTGGACCTCGATTATGATGAGGATTCCACCGCCGAGACCGACGCCAATTTCGTCATTACCGGCAGCGGCGGCCTTGTTGAAATTCAGGCCACCGCCGAAGGCGCAGTGTTCAGCGAAGCGCAGTTGAATTCCATGCTGGGTCTGGCGCGTCTGGGCGTCGGTTCGCTGATCGACAAGCAGAAGTCAATTCTCGGACTCTGATCAACAGTCGGCTGCGATCACGCCGCCTGCTGCATCGCCACGACGCTGCGAATTTCGTCGGCCAGAGCGCGCGCCTCGCGCGTCTGGTTGGCCGGCGCACGGATGAGCCCCATCCGGGAACGCGGAAGCTTCGGTAAGCCGTCATCTTCGCCCAGCCATCGCTGGCCGGGACGCATGGCGCCGAGCGGCAAAAGCGTGATCGCCAGCCCACTGTCCACGATGGGCGAAATCGCCGCGTAATTGTTCGACACAAGCACGATGCGATAGTCCATGCCGGCTTTCATGAGCGCTGTCTCCGCCTGCTGACGCCAGAAGCAGGTGGGGCCGCCCAGCGCCAGCGGCACCACGGAGCCTTGGGGAAATTTCATCGGCGCGTGGGCGATCCACACCAGAGGTTCTTCGCGGATGACTTCCACTTCCGGGATGCTGGCGCAATCGGTTACCAGCGCCAGATCGAGATCGCGTGAGCGCACGCGCTCAGACAAGAGCACTGAACTTTCACAAACCACGGCGATTTCGACGAGCGGATAGCGTCCGCGAAAATTCGAAAGGATCGCCGGCAGAAACGGCTCGGCGTAATCGTCCGGAATCCCGAAACGCACGCGGCCTGTCAGCCCCTTCCCGGCAATCGCAGCAAGCGCCGAGGCCTCGGCCTGCAACATCGCGCGCGCATGATCGATCAATTGCTCGCCGCTGGCCGAGAGTCGCACACCCCGCCCCTGCTTGACGAAGAGTTCAACGCCCAGTTGCTCCTCCAGCCGACGGATATGCATGGAGATCGCCGACTGGGTCTTGTTCACGCGCTCAGCCGCGCGGGTAAAGCTGCCGGTGTCGACAATGGCCAGAAAGGAACGGAGCTGATCGGTATCGAGCATGGAGATCCATCATGATCTGTGATGTATCAGTTTAATAACATTCGTTGGACCGATCAATACTCCTGCGGCATTTTGGCGGGGCTGCCGGAGCATCCCGGCATTTGCGGTCCCGGACCGCTGGTCCGGCCCGGATCACGAGGAGAATGATTATGCTCGCCCTTTCGCGCACACGGACTTCAGGCATCGTCGCGGCTTTCCAGCCGGCGCTGACGAAGGCCGCCGTTGTGGCCAAATGGGCAGTAGTATGGCCGGTGCGAGCTATCAGGGCGCGACGCCATCTGGCCCAACTCTCCGAATTGTCGGACCATGAGCTGAAGGACTTCGGCCTGCTGCGGTCTGATCTCGGAGCCGCCCATTCGGTCGGGCTATCGGAGGACCCCACGGTCTTTCTCGCCCGTGTTGTGAACGACCGCGCCCGTGCGCAACGCGCACAGGCGGCCGAACTCGTTCAATGGGCGAAGCGGCGGGGCTGAAGCCCCGGGCGGGGCAAGAACTGCCTCTGACTAAATCCCCGGCGCGCCGCCGGCGAACCATGCGGCGAGGATCTGGCGATCCTCGTCAGGCAGATCGGTCAGATTGCCGCCCGGCGGCATGGAGCGGGTGGCGACCGCCTGCAGGAAAATTCCCTTGGCGTGCTGGCGGATGGAGTCGGGACTGTCGAGCACGACGCCCTTGGGGGGCGAAATGATCCCTTCCCAGACAGGCTCGCGCGCGTGGCACATGGAGCAGCGCGCAGTGACGATGTCCTGCACCTGTGCAAATTTTACCGGTTGGGCGGACGGCGCGGCCGCGCTCGAAATCGCCGTCCCGATGGTTGAAAGCCAGACGATGATGGCGATCATCAGCGCCGCCACGCCCCAAGTCCACCACGGCTTCGGGCGACCCGCATGGCCTTCGTTGTAGAAGTGCCGGATCACCACGCCGATCACCAGAATCAGCGAGACGATGATCCAGTTGTATTTCGACCCGAACGCCAGCGGATAATGGTTCGAAACCATCAGGAAGATCACCGGCAACGTCAGGTAATTGTTGTGAACCGAGCGCTGCTTGCCGGCCTTGCCGAGCGCCGGATCGGGCGTCTGCCCCGCCAGCAGCGCCTTCACGATCTTGCGCTGGTTGGGGATGATGATGTGAGCGACATTCGCCACCATGGCTGTGCCGATGAGCGCGCCAAGCTCAATGAAGGCGCCACGCCCGCTGAAAACTTTCGTGAAGCCCCAGGCGGCCAGCACGAGAAAAAGAAAGCCGACAGCGCCCAGCGCCGCATCGTTCTTGCCGAGCGGAGAGCGACACAGGCCCTCGTAGATCATATAGCCCAGCACGAGGCCGCCGACACTGAGCGCCACCGCGACAGCGCCGGAAATATCCAGCACGGTTTTATCAACCAGATAGATTTCGGCGTTCATATAATAATGGGCGACCAGCAGCGAGAAGCCGGTCAAAAAGGTCGCGTAGGCCTCCCAGTAGAACCATGTGAGGTCTTTCGGCATCTGCTTCGGCGCCACCATGTATTTCGACATGTGGTAGAAACCGCCGCCATGCACCTGCCAGGCGTCGCCCTGCACGCCTTCGGGCAATCCGTCGCGCTTGCGCAGGCTCAGATCGAGGTGGATGAAATAAAACGACGAGCCGATCCACGCGACGCCCGCGATCACATGGACCCAGCGCAGCAGAAAATTGGCCCATTCCTCGAACAATAGCTGCCAGATCACGCGTCATATCCCCAGCGAGAAGCAGACGCCGGAGAGCGGCGTCTGCGAAGTCGTGCCTTATATATCGGCAGCCAATGCAGACTGCCGGGCTTCGCCCACTGCATTGTCGCCGGTGCCGCCACCGTTGAAGTAAGCGTTCAACGCAACCGCCACGACAGAAGCGAGAATTATGCCGGATTCCAGAAGCGGTTTCATCTCCAAGGGAAAGTTCTTGAAGAAATTCGGCGCAATCATCGGAATCAACCCGAAGCCGATCGAAATCGCCACCACGAAAAGATTGTGGCGGTTTTTCTTGAAGTCGACGCCGCCCAAAATCCTGATGCCCGTCGCCGAGACCATTCCGAACATCACAATTCCTGCTCCGCCCAGTACCTCAACAGGCACTGCGCCAACCAGCGCGGCAAGTTTCGGAATGAAACCGAGCATGATCAGAATGATGCCACCGGCGACCGCCACATAGCGCGACCGCACCCCGGTAACGCCGACCAGACCGACGTTTTGCGAAAATGACGTATAGGCGAACGTGTTGAATACTCCGCCGATGATCGTTCCGGCGCCATCCGCACGCAGGCCGCGGGTCAGATCATCCTGACCGACTTTTCGTCCAGTCATTTCGCCAAGCGCCAGGAACATGCCCGTCGATTCGATCATGACGACAACCATCACGATGCACATCGTCAGGATTGGCACAAATTCAAAACGGGGCATTCCGAACTGAAACGGCAAGACGATGCCGAGCCAGGGCGATCGGGCCACGTCCGCAAAACCCATTTTGCCAATCAGGGCCGCAATGATTCCACCCGCCACAATGCCCAGAAGCACCGCAATATTGGACAGGAAGCCTTTTGCGTATTTGGTGATGCCAAGAATGACCAGCAGCACAAACAGCGCGAGCCCCAAGCCGCCAAGCGAATCCCGATCCGGATTTGGCACCACGCGCGCCGCGCCGTCGACAACCTGCACAACGGTGAGCGGTCCTTCCGCCCAGCCGATGCCAATTCGCATGAGGGAAATTCCGATCACGGTGATGATCGTTCCGGTGACCACCGGCGGGAAGAACCGCAGCAAACGCCCAATCAGAGGCGCTACGAGAAAAGCGAAAATGCCTGACGCAATTACCGATCCATAGATC
Organism: Beijerinckiaceae bacterium; assembly: GCA_947478455.1. Lineage (GTDB taxonomy): Bacteria > Pseudomonadota > Alphaproteobacteria > Rhizobiales > Beijerinckiaceae > Terripilifer. The sequence continues at coordinate 11,892 of CANJWR010000010.1, forward strand.
AGCAGGAGCGTATCGTTCGCCGAGAATGCGCTGCCGCCTTTTGCGGCGTTGATCATTGCAACCATGGGTGCGACGGAAGCAAAGGTCACGCCCATCATCACCGGCAAACGAATACCGACGCCCGGAAAGCCGATTGCCTGCACAAGCGTCGCGAGGCCGCACGCCAGCAGGTCTGCGTTGATCAGCAATGCCCGTTGATCCGCATTGAGGCCCAATGCGCCTGCAATGATGAGCGGCACGGCAACTGCGCCCGCATACATGACCAGCACATGTTGCAGGCCCAATGCCGCGAGTTGCGGCGCCGGAATGATTTCGTCGACCGCATGCCTTGTTTCAGCCATTTTACCCCCCTGCTTTATTAGCTCCCCCGGTATGTTGAATAACCGTAGGGAGAGATCAGAAGCGGCACATGGTAATGTGCGCTTTCATCGGCCAAACTAAAACGGATCGGAACATCGTCCAGAAAAGGCGGGTTCGACAATTTTATGCCCGCAGCGCGAAAATATTGGGCAACTTCAAAGACGATCTCATAATGTCCGGCTTTGAAAGCATCGCCCGAAAGCAGAGGAGCGTCACAGCGTCCATCTTCGTTCGTCGCGATTTTGAGCAAAACTCGCCTGTCGAGGCCATCAAGAGCAAAAAGCGTCAACCCCACCCCCGCTGCGGGACGGCCGCAGGTTGTGTCCAGCACATGGGTGGTCAACCGGCCGGCTGAGGCCTTTCCGACAGACACTGATTCAGGGGCGCTGGGCATCGAGGCTCGCAAAATATGACAGTTCACATGTTAAGCGTGGCGCGCTCGGCGGAGCAATAGCGGACTGGCCCAATCATCGAACAAGCTGTGCAATATTGTCTTGAACCTCCGGAAAAATATGCAACTCTCGTTCCCGGGATGAGGCAAGGTCGGAAATGCAGCTTCGCAAAGAGTTTTTGGCCCGATTCGGCGGCGTCTTCGAGCACTCGGCCTGGGTCGCCGAAAGCGCCTGGGACGACCGGGGCGCGGCACAATGCCGAACGGCGGAGGAATTGCACGCCGTGATGACGGCCGCCATGCGGGCCGCGCCGCGTGAGAAACAGCTTGCCCTCATCAACGCCCACCCTGATCTGGCCGGACGTCTCGCCATGGCCGGACGGTTGACGGCGGATTCGACGAAAGAACAGAAGTCCGCCGGGCTGGCCTTTCTCACCGACGACGAGAAGGCGCGATTCACGGCGCTGAACGACGCCTACAAGGGGCGTTTCGGCTTTCCGTTCATCATGGCGGTGAAGAATCGCACGAAGGGGGAGATTCTCGAAGCCTTCGAGGCGCGCCTCAAACATGATTCCGAACAGGAATTTGCGACCGCGCTGAACGAGATCGAAAAAATCGTGATGTTCCGGCTGCGGGATTTGCTGCCGGGGTAGCCGGGCGCGAAACTCGCGCGTTGCCCGCTTTCAAGCGCACAACGCCGCTATCTCGCCATCGCCAGAGCCGGATTGCGCGCCGGCGGCAATGGCAGCGCGTCGTTGGCGTCGCCAGTCACAACTGGACTGCAATGTTCGGTGATAGGTCCAACCGCGATGCAATCTGCAATCAGAACATCGAACTCCTGCGCAAGCTGAGACCCTAAAAAGCGCTCCTTGTGGTCCTTCACGGACGCCCAACGCACCAACAGCCTGTAGCGCGAGGGCTGCTCGGCGGAGCGCAACAGTTCCAGCCCCAGATAGCCCGGCGCACGCACGAAGATGCGCCGCGACAATTCGATGCCCGCCTCGAACATCAATTCCATGCCGGGCACAATCTCGTATTGGAAAATCGCAAGCACCATGAGCCGCCTCCCTGCGGGCCTGTTGCGGACCGGATTTTTCGATTATCCTGATTTCAATCCGGCGCGAAGCGCCGTCAAGAAACAATGGAGGTACGCCCGTGCTGACTGCAGCCGAAAACGAATTGCTGACCCGCATCGGTCCCGGAACCCGCATGGGCAATCTCATGCGCCGCTACTGGCATCCGGTCGCGGGCGTCAGCGAAATGGCGAATGTCTGGACGAAGCGCATCCGCATCCTCGGCGAAGATCTGGTGCTGTTCAAGGACCGCAGCGGCAAATACGGTTTGATCGGCGAGTTCTGTCCGCATCGCGGGGCTTCCCTGCACAATGGAATTCCGCAGGCTGACGGCATTCGTTGCCCCTATCACGGCTGGAAATTCGACCATGCAGGCGTTTGCACCGACATGCCGAACGAAACACGCCACGCCCTGAAAGACAAGAAAGTCACCGAAGGTTATCCGGTCGAAGAACTTGGCGGATTGCTGTTCGCCTATCTGGGGCCAGCGCCCGCGCCCCTGCTGCCGCGTCTCGACGGGCTCGTGGCCGAGGGCACGATCCGCCACGTCGGCACGGCTGTCATTCCCTGCAACTGGCTGCAGATCATGGAGAACTCGGTCGATCCCGTTCACGTCGAATGGGCGCACGGAGCTCTGTACGAATTCATCCATGAAGCCGAAGGACTCAAGACATCGTGGACGCGGCCTCATGCGAAGATCGGCTTCGACGAATTCGAGCATGGCATCATCAAGCGGCGGTTGCTGGTGGGACAAAAGGAAGATTCGCAGGACTGGACGGTCGGCCATCCGCTGATCTTCCCGAATGCGCTTGCGGTCGGCACCGGTGGCGGCGAATGGCAGCAATACACCTTCCAGATTCGCGTGCCGGTGGACGATACGAACACAAAACACTTCTGGTATCACGCCTATGTTCCACCGAAGGGCGCGACTGTGCCGCAGCATCTGTGGGATCACGTGCCGGTGTTCGATGTGCCGTTCATAGACAAGGACGGCAATTATCTCATCGACTATGTGCACGCGCAGGACATCATGAACTGGGTGACGCAGGGGCAGATTGCGGAGCGTTCCCGAGAAAATCTCGGCGCCAGCGATCGGGGCCTCGTTGTCTATCGCCGCATGCTGGCGCGCGAGATCGAAAGGATCGAGCAGGGACACGACCCCATCAACATCATCCGCGATCCGGCGAAAAACAAGGTCATCAATCTGCCGCTGGAACACAAGGGCAATATGGTGGCCAACGGTTTCGAGACGACGCTGACGACGCATATGTCGAGCTTCTCGCCTATCGCCAAAGACCTGATTGCAGTGTTCGCCAGCGCCGAGCGCAAGCCGGTGCGCGATCCGCAGCCTGCCGCAGAATGATATCAAATCATATCGAAATGGAGCCGCTGGAATGAAAATCGTCAAGGTCGATGTATTGCCCTGCCACATGCCGCAATCCGACCCGAAGTGGAGGTTCTCGATTCACGCCAACCGCATTTCGAAAGGCTGGCTGGTCGAGATCACCGCCGAGGATGGCACGGTCGGATACGGCTATGCGTCGGCGACGCGCCATATGGGCGCCAATAGCGAAGGGTTGAAAGGCACGCTGGACGATTTCGCCACGCTGCTGGTGGGTCGGGATGCTTTCGACATCGAAGACATTCTGGTGCGTCTCGATCATCACCTGAAGGGCATGAATCAGGCGAAAGCCGCCGTGGACTGCGCCTTGTTCGAAATCGCCTCCCGCTCGCTCGGCGTGCCTATGTATCATCTGTTTGGTGGAAAGCGTCGCACCGAACTGCCGGTGATGCGCGTGCTGTCGATCAAGGAGCCGAATGAGATGGCAATGATGGGCCGCAAGCTCGTCGAGGCCGGCTACAGACACATCAAGATCAAGGTCGACGGACATGTGTCGCTCGACGCCACGCGGGTGAAAGCCATTCGGGACGAGGTGGGGCCGGACATAAGGCTCATCATCGACGCCAATCAGGCATACAAGCCGAAGGATGCGATCCTGCTCGCAAACAAGGTCGTCGACTACGGCGTGGAGATTTTCGAACAGCCCTGCAAATCCGACGATTACGCCGGCCTCAAGCTGGTGACGCAGAATTCGCCCATCGCGACGGAAGCCGACGAGAGCGCAGGCTCGGTGCATGAAGTCATGCAACTTGTCTCGAACCGCATCGTCGACATGGTGAGCCTGAAGGTTCCGAAGCTCGGCGGGTTGCGCAATACGCTGGCGGCAGCGCGCATTTGCGAAGCCGGCGACATTCCCTGCCGGCTCGGCGCCCATGTCGGGCCGCGCCTCTTGTCGGCGCAGGCCATGCATCTTGCGGCGAGTCTTCCTAACCTCAGCTTCGCCTGCGAATTCGGCGAATATGTGCGGCTTGAAAACGACATTACGGAAGGCGTGGAGAACATCGACGGCAAGGTTCATGTGACGAATGCGCCGGGCTCGGGCGCGCGGCTACGGGCAGACTCAGATATTCAGATTGCGGCGGCAGAGCGGCTAATCGCGACGGTTTAGTTGATTCAAGAAGACAGGGAGTTGAACATGTCGGGGATGGTCGGAAACAAGCACGTCTATCGTATTGTCGGCGCAGCCAGTCTGCTGGCCTTGCTGGCAGACTCTGCAAGCGCGCTGACGCGGGAGGAAGTCTTCAACTATCGCGGCGCGGATCGTCAGAAAGTCCTTGAGGAGGGCGCGAAAAAGGAAGGCACAGTCGTCATGTATTCGGCGATGATCGTCAATCAGGTGCAACGACCCATCGCGGACGCCTTCCGCAAGAAATATCCATTCATCGACATCAAGTACTGGCGCGGCGATAGCAACCAGATCGTCACAAAGCTGACCGCCGAAAATCAAGCGAACAATTTCGTCGCAGATGTGGTGGAGGGCAGCGGCCTCAGCGGCGGCATCGGTGAGGCGCAGATTGCGGCGCCATTCTACTCAACCTACATGGACATTCTGCCAGCCAAGGACGTTTCAAACGGGCGCACGTGGATCACCACGCGTTATCGCTACATCGCGCTTGGCTACAACACGAAGTTGGTAAAAGCCGACGAGGTTCCGCGCACGTATGAAGATCTGCTCAATCCGAAATGGCAAGGCAAAATGGCATGGAACGCCGGCACCGACGCCAGTGGCGCGCTTATTACAATCACGAGCTTGCGGGCAGCCTGGGGTGAGGAAAAGGCGGAGGCGTATCTGGCGAAGCTCGGCAAGCAAAAGATCGCCAATCTGGCGCAGAGCAATCGCGCCGTGGTAGATCGTGTCATCGAGGGAGAATTCAGCCTCGGCATCGGAATTTCTGCGCACCACCCGATTATTAGCGCCCGCAAAGGAGCGCCGGCTAACACGGTCTTGCTCGATCCCGTTCCGGCTCTCAACGGCACTGTTCAGGTGACGAGAGGCTCCAGAAATCCTCATGCAGCGATGCTGCTTGTCGATTTTCTGCTGTCCGAAGAGACACAGAAATTCTTGCAGACGGCCGAATATTTTCCGGCTAATCCCAACGTCGAACCGGAAGAAAGCCTGAAGGGCATCGTGCCGCGCAACGCCGGAGTTGGCGACGTGGTGATTACGCCGGACATGCTGGTGAACAACACCGCACGTTCGGCGCAATTGTTCGAGAAATATTTTAAATAGGGCTTACTGGCCGATGGATTCCTTGAGCACCTGTTTGATCGCCGGATCGATGTTGCGCATCCGGTTGAACAAAGGCTCCAGCTCTGTGGCGCGGACGAGATCAGGCTCCTCGCCGGTGACGCGGCGGTATTCGGCTGCGAAATCGGCATCGGTCGCCAGTCCCTCGAACCCCTTGCGCAGAGCCTCGGCTGCATCCGCAGGCGAGCCTTTCGGCATAACAAGACCGCGCTGGAATTGCGTTCCGATGTCGTTCATCAGCAACAACGCCTGAAACTTGGGGCCTTCGGGCGCCTTGCCGTGGGCTTCCTTATAAACCTTGTCGAACGACAGAATGCCCTGCTTTTCCAGCGCCGGATTGCCGACGGGTTCGCCGTTCGGGCCCATCACCGGATAGTGGAACATGGGAATCCCGATGCCGCTCTGGATGATTTGCGGAATTACCTGCGTCTGATAGCCGGGCATCGAACTGCCGGAGAAGTTCACCTCGTTCTGCAACATGGCCTTGTTGACGTCCGCCGTGCCCGGGAAGCCAGTGACCATCTGGTAGGGTACGCCCATCACGTCCATCGCCAGCCTCAGGCGCGTATCGTGCGAGGACGAGCGGCTGTAACCGCCGATATAGAGCTTTGTGGCCTTCGCAATGTCGGCAGGTTTATTGATGCCCGGCGGCGTATCTTTACGGGCGTAAGTGAGGTTCCAGCCGCGCGCGCCACCGATGACGACGAAGTCGTAGATCTTCACCTTCAACGCAGGGTCATCGACAATCGGGCCAAGCGCCCCAACGGTGAAATAGCCCGCCGTAAAGCCATCGGGCTTGTAGCTGATGCCAAGCCCCAGCAGATTCATGGCATTGAACCCGCCTGCGCCCGGCGCATTCTGGATGATGACGGTGGGATTGCCCGGAATGTGTTTGGGCAGGAAGCGCTGATAGACGCGGGCTTCTGTGTCGGCATTGCCGCCGGCGGCGTAATTGACCAGCAGCGTGAGCGTCTTCTCTTTATAGAACTGCGCCTGCGCGCCCGTCGCGACAAAACAGGCCGCCATCGTGATGCACGCAAGACCGGCGCGCGATATACGCTTCAGCATTTAAACCTCCCGTCAAAGGCAGCTGTCGCGCGCTGTTTCGCGTCTGCGACAGCCGGATTACGTTTCATTCCACGAATGTTTCGAGCAATTCGAGCGGGTCGCCATAGCGACTGGCTTCCTTCACGACCTTCTCGTCGCGCAAAGACATCAGGAATCCGTTGTCGATGAGCAACGTATTGCCGACCTTCACGGTCGCGTTGAACATCACGCAATCCTGATGGGTGTGTGGCTCCTCCCAGCGCGGCACGCGGCGTTGCAGGAACTCGCTGTCCTTATAGCTGTCGGTGCCGAAGTGCAGCGCACCGGGCGCGTTGGAGCCCGCCGGATAGGCCTTGAAGCGCGGGTACTTCGGGTTGAAGCCGCAACCCAGCTCGTGCAGCTTGGCGTGAACGCCGACCAGCATGTCGCGCAGGATTTCCGCCTCCATCGACTTGCCATGAACCTTCACGACGATGTCGTCCTTGTATTCGATGCCGATATGCTCCTCGAACGGCTTGTCGAAGCCGATCGCCCATTGCGGGAAGATCACGCCGCCCATATCGGCATGGGCGCCGGGCACGCGCTTGTGGGCGTTGCGCCCATAGATGTTCGGTCCATGGGTCGGCAGGAAGTGGACGTAGCAACCTGGCTGGTCGGCCTTGTCCTGCCCCTGCCAGCGATTGTCGCTGTGGAGATCCTGCACCATCTGCGGGGTGAACTTGATGTTGAGATCGCTGCCGCGCGGGCAGGTAATCCGCATGTCGAAATCGCGGTCCTTCGGGTACATACGGGCGGTAGCGCGGATGATCTCGCCCACCAGATCGACCGGGAAACGCGCCTGCGGTTCATGCAGTAGATCGAGATTGCGGAAATAGGTCATCTTCACCCAGCGCTGGCCCTTTTCGGAGCGCAGCTTGTTGAAGAAAGGATCGTTGACCGAGCAGAACCAGCTCGAAATCACGAAAGTCGCCTTCTCGACCAGCGGCTTTACTTCCGGCGGGCAAACATCGACCTGCGTGGTCGCGGCCATGAATTCGCGGGGCTGCACGCCGCGAGACCGGGCGATGCCCGCGATAGCGTCGACGACACGGCGATCGAGCAGCGGATCGGTGAGAAAAAGGACTTCATCGTCCGCCCTAATGGCGAAAACGCTTATGAGGTTGTCGATAGCCTGAAAATAATTGCGCGTCTCGGCAGACGGGAACATCGTTTCCGACGGCATCGCCTGCGAAGTTTTGGATTTGAGAAGATCTTCGTAAGACGGCGGATGAAAAGCCATCGCGGGCTGCTCCCTGTTGTGTTTGCATGAATTGTTTGCGCGACATTAGCGGGTTGTCGGACAGCGTCAAACTGAAGCTTGCCGCCCCGGCAACAGGCGGAACTTGACGCGATTCACTTTCTGCCGTTTGGCTGACACGCGATTGACGCGCCGTGCAGACTGGAGCCCCGAATGCCCGATACCCACAAGGGGCCAATTGCATTGCCTCCGCTGGAACTGCCCACAGAAACCACGCAGGCCAGTCGATTTGGAAAGGCCCGGACGGCCCAATCGTCCGCGCTGATGGAAGATTATGTCGAGTTGATAGCCGATCTGCTCGCCACACAGGGCGAGGCGCGGCCGACCGATGTGGCGCGGCGACTTGGCGTATCGCACGCCACTGCAATCAAAACGATTTCGCGGCTGAAGCGCGAGGGGCTGGCGACATCTCGGCCCTACCGGGGCGTGTTTCTGACCGAGGCTGGTCAGGCGCTGGCGGAGCGCTGTCGCGGACGGCACCGCATGGTGGTCGACCTGTTGCTGGCGCTCGGGGTACCGCCGGAAATTGCTGAGGCTGACGCAGAGGGGCTGGAGCACCATGCATCCGAAGTCACGTTGGCGGCTTTCGACAGGTTCTTGAAAAAGCGCGCAGCAGAACCGACCTGAACGCGACGGGTCGACCGCCTTCGTGTATGCTGACGCCCGGACCTGGAGGGGATGGTCATGAAAAATGTTTTGGTGCCAATCGAGATGCACAGCTCGGTCGAGTCGGTTCTGTCGACCGCCTATCTGCTGGCAAAGAATTTCGACGGCTATGTTGAAGGCATGCCGCTGGGGCCTGATCTTCCCGATCTAGTGGCGTTCGATATGCCGGTCAGCTGGACCATGGCCGACCAGAACACCTGGAAAGAACTGGCGGATGAAGCCCATCGCCGGTTCGAGGTGTTCATGACCGAGCACGCCGTGCCGGTTCATGCCGAGGGCGGCAAGGGTCTTTCCTATGGATTCGCCGGAGATCGTTCGTTCGGCGACAGTCAGGTCGCCAGCTACGCGCGCGTTTTCGATATTACGGTGCTTGGACGGCCGGGTGCCGAGCGCGGCGATCCGCGCATGGCCACAGCCGAGGCGTGCCTGTTCGAGAGCGGACGGCCAGTCCTGCTGGCGCCGCCGGAAGCGCCCAAAAGCGTCGGCGAGACCATCGTGATCGCCTGGAATCACAGCATGGAATCAGCTCGCTCGACGGCCTTTGCGATGCCGTTGCTTCAGCGCGCCAAGAAGGTGTTCATTCTCACCATCGAGGCTCACAACGTCGAGGGGCCATCCGCCGAACAGCTGGCGCAGATGCTGGCCAATCATGGCGTGCAGGCCGAGGTGATCCACCGGCTCGGCAAGAACCGCGCTGCGGGTCTGGCCTATCTGGAAGATTCGGCCTCGCTGGGCGCTGATCTGATGATCAAGGGCGCCTATACCCAAAGCCGCCTGCGGCAGATGATTTTCGGCGGCGCTACCGCCCATATTCTGGCCAAGGCGTCCTTGCCGGTTTTGATGTCAAACTGACGGCGGCCCGGGCGAAGCATTACAGCGCAAACAAAAAGGCCGGGCAAACGCCCGGCCTTTTCGATATCCGCAGCAAACTTTAGATCAGAACTGGCCCTTCAGGCCGAAGGCGATCTGGTTGCGATTGTAATTGCTCGCCAGCGTGAAGGCATTTTCACGCCACGTCCGGTTCCAGGACGCAGTCGCCGAAAGCTGGCGGTTTATATAATAGGTCATGCCGGTATTCGCCCCGTAGGTATAGTCGGTATAGGACGGGGTCGAATATTTCGCCATGGAATAGCTGCTGCCGACGCTCCAGACGAGATTGCGCATGATCTCGTAATCGGCCTGAGCGTTAAAGCTCGTATTTATCGCAGGCGCAGCGCCCACGGTCGACGGATCGCCGATATCGCGGTTAGCGGAGAAGTTAAGCGTCAGACGCTCGACCGGGAACCAGCTCAAACGACCGCCGAAACCAAAGCCGCTGACGTTCCGGACGAGCGGGTTCTGGAAATCCTGGAACAGATAACCGCCGTAGACTTCAGCACGCAGCAACCGGCTCAACTCGGTCTGGACACCGCTATAAAGACGATAGCCTTCAGAATTGAAGTTTGAATTCTTATAGCGACGGATATTGTAGGACGGCTGGAAGAACAAAACCGTCGAGGGCGTCACTTCGTAACCGATTCGATCGGTGAAGGTCAGCGTATAGCCATTGCGGAAGGACTGGTCGACCGGAACGCCAAAGCTCTTGGCGTTCTCGTAGTTGGTCCAGGCCCATGCAACGCCAGCAGAAAGAACCCAGCGGTTCATTCTGGTATTGAAAGTCAGCGCCTCGTTGATCGAATTCGTCAGGATCGGACCGTCGGGACTGGAGACGCCCGTGGTCGGCGCAGTATCCAAAGACCGCACGAAACGCGATTCGATCACAATGTTGGAAGAGCTTCCGAGATCGAACTTGCCGACGCCACCGATGCGGGCGTTGATATGATCGAGCTTGGACTGGCGGGAATACTTGACGCCTTCGATAGCCACTTCGGCTTCGACCGAATGCCTAGACCAGTCCGACTTCATCTGAAGCGCTGGGGTCACGCTGAAAATAACATCAGTCGTGCGGATACGGGTCGAATATACGTTGTCGTCATACACGACCTTGGACAGAAGCGACGGCGTGAAAATGAAAGAATTCGCCCGAATGCCGCCCCGGCTGTTGTCCGTGTTGAACCTTTCAAGCACCGGAACCGGCCTGTCATCCGACAGGACGTCAGCCGCGCCAGCGTACCCGCCGGAAACAGCTGTCGCTAACGCCACGCTCCCCACGGAGCAGAGCAATCTTTCCGACCATCTAGAGCCTGAAAAAGTCATGTTATAAACTACCTCGTTCTATGGGAGCTTGTAACATCTGAATTGACCGAATTCAACCCGGTAGGTGTCTCGCCAAGCCAATCACCTGCCGTTCATACGCATATGTTGCCTAAGGGGCACAATGCCACTGCGCCAAAGGCGCCCGTTTCTCAGTCGAATTCAAAGAAAGAGAGTGAATTAACTATATTTTTTAATTATCCGTTATCGATCTACCCTAAGATTAACCTCTCTCTCCTTATTCTCAAGCTCAATAAGCAAAAAAATAGCTCGGAATTCTACATCGCGACCATATTTTCCGCAGTTTGAACCTGAATTCGATAATGCGCTTTGGTTCACGTTAATAATTGTCGCCCTCGGTCAAATACCTTCCCGGCGCCAGGGGGCTCACAAAAATGTGAGCGATCCCAAGTCCCTACGATGGCCGGGCCAGAAACGAAATGCATTCATTCGCGGTCGGGGCGGGAAATTCGAGAGGAATTGCATGACCCGCTCCCGGAATAATCTTCAGCCCAGAGCAAACCGGAAGACCATTTGCATAAGCAGCGCCGTGAGTTGACGGCACCATGTGATCGCTCTCGCCCCAGAGAACTAGTGACGGCATTCTGGCGCGATGGAGCCGGTCAACCAACGCCCGGTCATAGAAATAGGGCGGACGGAAGCCCATGAACGAGCCGAATCGCAACATCTGATAGCGACGGGTCTCTTCGTCGAGATCGCCGCGCCCATTCGGGTACCAGCGAAGCGCTGCCGCAGAATTTGAACCAGAGAACAAGAGGTTGCGCAGCGTCGCGTAGTCAACCCCGCGCTCGGGCTGCGCGTGCATGAATATGTCGGCCGTGGGTTGGCCCGCCACGAACAACCCGCAGGCTCCGATCAACGTCAGGCTCCTGATTCGCTCGGGATGACGGACCGCAAGTTCGGCCGCGATCCAGCCGCCCACGCAATGACCGATCAGGTCGAACTGTTCGAGACCCAAAGCGTCGAAGACTTCCAGATAATGGAAGGCGATGTCGTTGATCGACCAACCATCGCTCAATTCATCGCTCCCGTTCAGGCCCGGATGGGCAGGGGCGATGAGGTGAAATTTTTCGGCAAGAGCCTGATGGAACGGCTGAAAATCTGCCGCCACGGCATGAACGTCGGCAAAACCGTGCAGATAGACGACCGGACGCCCCTGCCCGGCTTCCGCGATGGCGACCTTGCGGCCGCGGACGTCGAGAACGCGCAATGTCACTTCACAGTCTCCAGTCCGGTCGTTTCGATCTCCGGGAAGTCCCTCCCGAATTGTTTGGCGGAGGCCTCGCGCAGCCGCGGCGCAACTTCAGTGGCGAAAAGTCGCATGCTCTTGCGGGTCAGCTCGTCCTTCATGTTGCCAAGGTGGAACTGGATCAGCAGATGCCCGACGGGCGCGTGCTCCAGAATCTCCATAAAACGCTGATAGACAGTGTCGGGACTGCCAACGATGATCGATTGCGAGCGCTGCAGATCATCCCAGTCCTGTGTATCGCCAAGTAAAGGAACGGTCGGATCCGAGAATTTCAGGTAATCCCGGAATTCATCTGACGGAATATACGGGACGCCCGGCCCGAACGTCAGCTGGCGGCCTTCGCGGCGCTGGTGACCCTTCAGGCAATTCTTGAGGAAGTACCAGATGCCGTCCTTGGCCTCTTCCTGCGCCTGCTTGTCGGTTTCGCCCACATAGCAGGACATCAGAATGCCCATGCGATTCGGCCGATAGGACGAGCCGTACTGCTCCAGCACCTTGGCGAACTGATTGACGGATTTGGCGGTTTCCTTGCCGTGGCTGCGCGACGACAGAAAATAGCAGTAGCCGTGCTTGGCAATCTGAACGAGCGTGTCCTTCGAGCGCGCGCCGGGGATCCAGATGGGCGGATGCGGGCGCTGTGTCGGCTGCGGCCAGGGGTTCACGTAGCGCAGCGGATAATTCTTGCCCTCGTAGTTGAACGGACCGGGCTGTGTCCAGGCGCGGCGAATCAGGTCGACGGCTTCCCAGAACTGTTCGCGCGAGGGCGCGGAGGCAATGTTGTAGTTGAAGGTCTCGGGACCAGAGCCGGGCGCGAAGCCCGCAATGATTCGTCCGTCGGACATGTTGTCGAGCATGGCGTATTCTTCGGCCACTCGCAGCGGGTTCATATGGAGCGGCAGCAAATTGCCGAGAATGATGATCTTGCCGTTGCGGGTTTTCTGCGTCAGCGCGGCTGCGACCAGATTGGGCGAGGGCCCGAGGCCGTAGATTGTCTGGTGATGCTCGTTGAGCACCATGCCGTCGAAGCCGATCTCGTCCGCATAGGCGAGCTGGTCGATATATTGCTGATAAAGGCCGCGCGCCTTGTCGCGATCCCACAGGGAGTTGGGAACCGTCACCCAGCCGGTGTCGTTTGTCTCGTCGAAATCCGGCGCAAGATACGGATAGGACATGAAGTGCCAGCAATAGAGCTGGACAGGACTGGCCATATCTTGGGTCTCCTCACTGCATTCGGACGGCGCGATCTGAAGCCGCGCTCACGGTCGACAATGCCTAAGGGAGGCTATTGGACAATGCAAGATGAAGTGAGTTCGCAGATCCGCTCAGGTGGCGGTCAACACTCTGGTAAAGTCCTCGACGCGTCGACGCATGCGGGCGGCCATTTCGTCGAGTTTGTGCGCCAGATCGACGACGGATTCGACGCTGCTGCCGGTTTCCATCACGGCTGATTCCACATGCTCGACGTGTTCGGACATGCTGGACGTGCCGGAGGCTGCGGAACGGACGTTGCGGGCGATTTCCTGCGTGGAGGCGCCCTGTTCGTGCACGGCCGAGGCGATGATAGTCGTGATGTGCTCGACCTCGATGATTTTGTGCCGGATGGTCTCGATGCCCTCGACCGACATATCGGTAGCGCGCTGCATTTCGGCAATCTGGTCGGCGATATCCTGGGTGGCCTTTGCGGTCTGGGTGGCGAGATTCTTCACCTCCTGCGCCACAACCGCGAAGCCCCTGCCGGCCTCGCCGGCGCGGGCGGCCTCGATGGTGGCGTTGAGCGCCAGAAGATTGGTCTGCGCCGCGATGCGCGAAATCGAACTCACCACATCGCCGACCCGGCGCGCGGCGGAAGACAATTGCGCCATGCCGTTGGAGGATTGCTCGGCTGTTGCGACGGCTTTCTGAACGACGGTGGTCGACTGAACGACCTGCCGGTTGATCTCCTCGATCGAGGCCAGAAGCTGTTCGGACGCCATGGCGACCGACGAAACGTTGTGGGCGGCGTCGGCGGAGGCTTCCTTGGCGTGGGTGGAACCTTCGGTGGCGCGGCGGGCAGCGACGATCATCACGTCCGAGGCTTTGGACATGCGCTTCGTCATGTCGCCGAGCTGCGAGGTGGTGGTGTCCAGTTCCTTGCTGAACTCCTCGACCTGCGCCCGGATGCTGGCGTCGCGCAGGAGCCGCGCCTCGCGGTCGTCGCGTGCCTTCAATTCGATCATCAATTCGTTGTTGTGACGAACCGCGTCGCGCAGCACGCCGAGTGCGCGGGCGATGGCGCCGATTTCGTCGCGACGCTCGGAATCAACGATCTGCACGTCCATGTTGCCGGCGGCCAGCTCGGTCATCTGCCGGGCAAGACGATTGATCGGTTGCGAGAGGGACTTGTGCATCACCGGCATGGAGATCCCGAGAATCAGGAAGCAGGCGAAACCCGTTCCGAAAATCAGGCATTTGGCCATCCAGTCAGCGGATGCCGCCAGTTCCACCGCAAGGCGGTGCATGTTCTCGGGCGGTGCGCTCAACAGTTCGTTGGCGAGATCGCGGACGCCGGTCGCGCCGAACATCGAGGCGATCCCCAGCGCCACAATGACGCCGACGAACAGCATTTGGCGAAACACCAAACCGCTCGCGATGGAGAACACCTTCATTTTCGATTCCCGGACAGGCTTTGAATCCAGAGTTATAAAACCCCTGCGTTCAGATTAGGTTAACGGTGATCGGCCCACCCAGCAGCCGCTGCTGGTTGACGCAAGGTTCGCCACGTGGCTTGTCGCTGCATGGCCCCGCCCAAGCGGCGGAAGAATTGGCGAGCGAAGGAAAAGTCACATGGGACTTACTGTTGCGGTCCAGATGGACCCGATTGAAAAGATCAATATTGCGGGCGATTCTACTTTCGCACTTCTTCTGGAAGCACAGGGGCGCGGCCACACATTGCGGTATTACACGCCCGAGCGCCTCTCGCTGCGCGGCGACAAGGTCGTCGCTGCTACTCAGCCGCTCGAAGTCCGCGACATCGCCGGCGACCATTTCACATTGGGCCAGTCCGAAATTACCAATCTGGCGAACGTTGACGTCGTGCTGTTGAGGCAGGATCCACCATTCGACCTCGCCTACATCACCACGACCCATCTGCTGGAGCGCATTCACCCGAAAACGCTGGTGGTGAATGATCCCGCCCACGTCCGCAACGCGCCCGAAAAGCTGATGGTGATGAACTATCCGCAACTCATGCCGGCGACGCTCATAAGCCGCGACAAGGCGCTGATCGAGGCCTTCCGGGCTGAACACGGCGACGTTGTGATGAAGCCGCTTTATGGCAACGGTGGCGCGGCTGTCTTCAAAATCGGCCGAACAGACCCGAACTTCGGTTCGCTGTTCGATCTTTTCACCGCGACCTTCCGCGAGCCCTGGGTGATCCAGCGTTTCCTGCCGCAGGTGGTGCATGGCGACAAGCGCATCATTCTGGTGGATGGTGAGGCGGCGGGCGCGGTCAACCGCGTGCCGGCGGAAAACGACATTCGTTCGAACATGGTTCGCGGCGGCGCGGCGCGAGCGACCGACCTGACTCCGCGCGAGAAGGAAATCTGCCAGACCATTGGACCGGAACTGAAGAAGCGCGGGCTGATTTTCGTCGGCATTGACGTGATCGATGGCAATCTCACCGAGATCAACGTGACCTCCCCCACCGGCGTGCGGGCAATCAAGAAGCTCGGCGGCCCCGATCTGGCGGCGGCGATCTGGGATTCCATCGAGGGCAAGATCAACAAGCGGGCCTGATGCGAAATCCATGCGAAAAGGCCTGATCCCTAAACTTGCGGTCCGAAGCGCCGTCGCGTCGGTCGCACTTGTGGCTTTCGCCGGCCTTGCGAACGCCGCCGACGAGCGCTGGGTTCAATATTCGTCGAACGGGCTGGAAGTCCGGGTCGCGACAGCGGCGGCCGCCTGTCCGACAGCGCGAGTCGATGGGCGCAATGTGGCGCTTTCGGTTCGCTCGACGCCCGGTCCAGACTTTCCGGTGCGGATCTGCGCGGCAACGCTGCCGGCCGGAACCCGATCCGCCTCGATCGAAGGAGCAGCGCTGCCGCTGCCCAAAGCGAGACCGGACAAAATCCTGCTCATCGGCGATACGGGCTGCCGGATCAGCACAATTCAGGTGCAGTCCTGCAACGATCCCAAACAATGGCCCTTCGCGGAAGGTTCGGCCAAGGCGGCCGACACAAAGCCCGACCTCGTCATCCATCTGGGCGACTTTCACTATCGCGAGCGGGCCTGCCCGCTGGCGGATCGTGGCTGCAAGGGCTCGCCCTACGGGGACAATTG
Organism: Beijerinckiaceae bacterium; assembly: GCA_947478455.1. GTDB lineage: Bacteria > Pseudomonadota > Alphaproteobacteria > Rhizobiales > Beijerinckiaceae > Terripilifer. Next base: position 28,156 of record CANJWR010000010.1, read on the forward strand.
GGCGGTCTGGATGGCGGATTTTTTTGAGCCCGCCCGCTCGCTGCTGCAGGCTGCCCCTTGGGTGATGGTGCGCGGCAACCATGAAGAATGCCAGCGCGGCGGCAAGGGCTGGAGCCGGGCGCTCGACCCCTATCCGTTCAAATCGGCCAACGGATGCCTGGGCCTCGGCCAGCCTTTCACGGTTGATCTCGGCGGCGTGACGCTGGCCATTCTGGACACTGCCACTGCCGGTGAGCTGCGCGCGCGGCCCAATGAGACCGCACGATTCCGCAAGCAATTCGAGAGCCTTGAGCGTCTCGCCCCCACCGGGCCGATCTGGCTGGCGTTTCACCGCCCCATCTGGTCGGTCGCGGCGAGCTTTCTTGGCATTGCGGTGGGGGGCAACGCCTCTCTGGCTGCGGCCAGCAGCGCCATTCCGGCCCGTACGGACATGATTTTGTCAGGTCATCTGCATACGTTCCAGATTCTGGATTTCGCGGACGATCTGCCGGTTCAGGTCGTTTCCGGTCATGGCGGCAACGAATTGCACCTCACGGCGTCCAATTCGCCGGCCGGATTGACCGTTCAGGGCGCAAAAATCCGCAGCGGCAAGGGCGCGTCGGGCGTGTTCGGCTATGCGATACTGGAGCGGAAAGCCGATGGCGGCTGGAGCATCGCCAATCGGAGCTTCGACGGGAAACTGGTGTCGAGTTGCGAACTCGTCGGCCGCCGCATCGCCTGCAAATAGACGCCCCGAGCCCCGTTCATTTTTTGAAAGGACGGCTCACAGGATTTGCCGCGCCTGTGGTAAAAGGGCGCATGACCCTCGCCACACTCTCCTCGCCCCCCGCTCCGGTCCGCAAGAAATCTCAGGCGCCGACCGAGGCAATCATTGACCGCGCGCGGCTCGACGCCGACATCCGAAAGCTGCACGATCAGCTGAGCAACGACTCGACCGAGTTTCGCAAGGCGGTTGTGGAGCGTTTCCGCACAGCGCTGGCGGATGGCCGCGAGCTCGCGAAGCAGAGGCTGGAAGCGCAGGGCAAGGGGCTCGATTGCGCCCGTGAACTGGCGCATCTGGAAGACGAGATCATCCGGTCGATCCACGATTACGTGACGACCTATGTTTATCCGTCAGACAACCCTTCTTCAGGAGAACGCCTGTCGGTGGTGGCGGTCGGCGGCTACGGGCGCGGCACTCTGGCTCCGGGCTCCGACATCGATCTTCTATTTCTGCTGCCCTACAAGAAGACGCCATGGAGCGAAAGCGTCGTTGAGGCGATGCTCTATGTGCTGTGGGATCTGCGACAGAAAGTCGGCCACGCCACCCGCTCGGTCGACGAATGCCTGCGTCAGTCGCGCGACGACATGACTGTGCGCACCTCCATTCTCGAAGCGCGGTTCCTGTTTGGCGACAAGGCACTGTTCGACGATCTGCGCACACGTTTCGACAAGGACATCGTGGCGAAAAGCGCGCGCGAGTTCGTTGCTGCGAAACTGGCCGAGCGCGATACGCGCGTGGCGCGCGCCGGCTCGTCCCGTTATCTGGTCGAGCCGAATATCAAGGAGGGCAAGGGCGGATTGCGTGATCTGAACACGTTGTTCTGGATCGCCAAATACGTCTATCGCGTCGACGACGTGCAGGAACTCGTGAAGCCCGGTCTTTTCACGACAAAGGAATTGCAAACTTTCCGGCGCTGCGAAGAGTTTCTGTGGCGCGTGCGTTGCCATCTGCATTTCGCGACCGGTCGCGCCGAGGAGCGACTTTCGTTCGATCAGCAGCGGGGCATTGCGGCGCGTCTGGGTTACGGCACCCATGCCGGCCTGTCCGATGTCGAACGCTTCATGAAGCATTATTTTCTGGTCGCCAAAGACGTCGGCGATCTCACGGCCATCCTGTGCGCGGCGCTTGAAGAGCGGCAGGCGAAACCGCGCGCGGTGCTGGATCGTTTCATCGGGCAGATCCGCCGTCGCAAGCCGACGAAGCTCGAAGGCGATTTCGCCATCGAGACGGATCGACTGACAGTTTCAACGGTGGATGCGTTCGAACGCGATCCGGTGAACCTGATCCGCCTGTTCTGGGTGGCCGATCACAATCGTCTCGAGATTCATCCCGACGCCATCAGGCTCGTCACGCTGTCGCTGAAGCGCATCGACGCGAAGCTGCGCGCCTCTGCGGAAGCCAACCGGCTGTTCGTCGAAATCGTCATGTCGCGCAATTCGCCCGAGATCATTCTGCGGCGCATGAACGAATCCGGTGTGCTCGGACGTTTCGTGCCGGACTTCGGGCGCATCGTGGCGATGATGCAGTTCAACATGTACCACCATTATACGGTGGATGAGCATCTGTTGCGCGGCGTCGGCATTCTGTCGAACATCGAGAGCGGACATCTCAAGGACGACCATCCGCTGTCGGCGGAAATCATCCCGGCGATTACCAATCGCAAGGCGCTATATGTGGCGCTGTTCCTTCACGATGTCGCCAAGGGCCGCAAGGAAGATCACTCGATCGCCGGCGCGGAAGTCGCCCGCAAGCTCTGCCCAAGACTGGGACTGACCGACGCCGAGACCGAGACGGTTGCGTGGCTCATCCTCAACCATCTGGTCATGTCGAACACGGCGCAAAGCCGTGACCTTTCCGACCGCAAGACCATTCAGGCTTTCGCCGATCTGGTGCAGACGGTCGAGCGCCTGCGCATGTTGCTGCTGTTGACCGTTTGCGACATTCGCGCCGTCGGCCCCGGCGTCTGGAATGGCTGGAAAGGCCAGTTGCTGCGCACCCTTTACTGGGAAACCGAAGTTGTGCTGGCGGGCGGGCATTCGTCCATCGACCGCAAGATGCGCGTCGCCCAATCGCAGGAAGAATTGCGCAAGGCGCTGCCGGCATGGTCGGATCCGGATTTCGACGCCTATGCGGCGCGGCACTACCCGGCCTACTGGCTGAAGGTCGACCTGCCGCACAAGATCGCCCATGCGCAATTACTGCGGCTGACTGAGGTGGAAGTGCGGTCTCTGGCGACTGAAGTGGCGACGGATTCGTTTCGCGGCGTCACCGAACTCACCGTCGTTGCGCCCGATCATCCGCGACTTCTGTCCATCATCGCCGGGGCGTGTGCGATGGCTGGCGCCAACATTGTCGACGCGCAGATTTTCACCACCACGGACGGGCTGGCGCTCGACACGATCTGCATCAGCCGCGCCTTCGATCAGGACGGCGATGAGCTTCGCCGCGCCGAACGCGTCGCCAAGGGTATCGAGAAAGCCCTGCGGGGCGAGTTGCGCATGACGGATGCGGTAGAAGCCCGCAATGTGGATGCAAAGGGCCGCGAAAAGACTTTCACCATCGCGCCTGAAGTGACGATCGATAACAACCTGTCGAACCAGTACACGGTGCTGGAAGTGTCAGGTCTCGACAGGCCCGGCCTGCTCTACGAACTTACATCGGCGATTTCACGACTTAACCTCAACATCGGTTCGGCTCATATCGTGACCTTCGGCGAAAAGGCGGTCGATTCGTTCTATGTGACCGATCTGACACGCCACAAGGTTACCGATCCGCGCCGCCAGACCCTGATCCGCAAGCAATTGCTGGAAATCTTCGATCACGAGGCCAGCGCCCAGAAAAACGCCCGCAAGGCAAAAGCCGGAACGCAAACTTGATTTTTCAGGCGCGCGACCTGATATCCGGCTGATCAATCGAACTGCGAAAAGAGAGTCATGACCGAACAGGAAAAATCCAGCCCCGACGCCGACGTCCCGGCCGGAGAGGCTCACATTTCGGACAACGCCGCTGACGCCTCACAAGCCTCCGGCGCGCCGGACCCGTTTGTGGTGCTCGAAAATCTTAATGCCGAGAACACGAACCTCAAGGACAAGGTTCTGCGCACGCTGGCCGAGATGGAAAATCTCCGCCGTAGGACAGAGAAGGAAGTCGCGGATTCCAAAACCTACGGGGTGACAAGTTTCGCCCGCGACATGCTGGTTTTCGCCGACAATCTGCGCCGCGCCCTTGAAAGCATCCCGGTCGAGGTGCGTGGCAGCGTCGAAGGCCCGCTGAAAAGTTTTCTCGAGGGCATAGAGCTCACCGAGCGCGATTTCCTGTCGCGCCTGTCGCGTTTCGGGATCAAGAAGCTTGAGCCCAAAGGCGCGAAGTTCGATCCCAACATGCACGAGGCCCTGTTCGAAATGCCGGACCCGAGCGTTCCCAACGGGACGGTCGTGCAGGTGGTCGAGGACGGATATTCGATTGGCGAGCGCTGCCTCCGTCCGGCGAAAGTCGGCGTGGCGCGCGGCGGCCCGAAGGCCTGAGGCAATAGCCGAAACAGATATCAGGCCGGGCGCGTCACTCGCCGCAAGGTAAGATTGATGCGCCCGCCATTCGTCAAGAGCGTCGATGTGCCGGGCATCAAACGGTCGACGCCGTGAAAGCACAGGCGGGATTCGCCGCCGATCACCATCGCGTCGCCCGAATGCAGGCGGATCGATTTCGTCTTGCCGCCGCGTTCCCAGCTGCCGTAGCGAAACAGGCAAGTATCGCCGAGCGATAGCGACACGACCGGCGCGGACAAATCGACCTCGTCGCGGTCCTGATGCAGGCCCATGCGGGCTTCCGGTCCATAGAAATTCACCAGGCAGGCTTCAGGTGGATGCGGATAATCCGCAAGTTCGGTCCATGTGCGCAAAATCGAAGTCGGCATCGTCGGCCATTGCTGGCCCGTAACCGGATGGGTCGCCTGATAGCGATAGCCGCCATCACGATCCGACACCCAGCCGAGCGGGCCGCAATTGGTCATTCGCACCGAGAACGGTTTGCCGTTGCGAGGCATCTTGGGCGTGAACAGCGGCGCGTCCGCCACCACAGCGCGAATGTCCGCCACCATGGCGATCTGCGCGGCGCGGTCCAGATATTCGGGCAGATAGAGCAGGCCGGGCGCAAGTTCGTGCATCGGGCCTCGCGCGCCTATTTGTAGAAGACCGCATCGGGCCGCGCCCAACGACCGACCATGCGGAAGATGCGTTCGAACTCTATCACGTGACCGTAGGTCAGCATCATCGAGAGTGCGCAAGGCAGCGCCAGCGTCCACACCGGATAGCGCGAATTCTCTTTACGCCAGACATATCGCAGGAACACGAACAGCAGAGCCATTCCGATGAGCAGGCCAGCAATCGCCTCTGCGACCCGATGGCCCGCGACCGCGACCCGCGACACCGCAATGGCCAGCACGAGACACATGGTCAGCACGCCCGCGATGCGTCGCACCGGGCGCGGCCAGCTATGCGCGAGGATGATGACGAGCGAACCGTAAATATAGGTCGACGTCGTCGAATGACCGCTGATCGTATAAAGCTTGATGCTGCCGAGCGCTGCGCCAGTGATGTAATAGAGCAATTTCTGAACGACCAGCAGGGTGCCGCCCAGCGCCAGCAGGCTGCCCCAAAGAAGCGCTGCGCGCTTCGAACACGAACCCCAAAGCCAGACAACAATGATGATCGCCACCGGAATCAGCAGTGCAGGTTCGCCGAGCAGCGTGATGCGCCACCAAGCGTCCGCAAAAGACCTGATGTATTCGGCGAAGGTCATTCGTCGCTGAGGCCGAGGACGTCGGCCATGGAATAGACTCCGGGCTTGCGGCCCTGCCCCCAGAGCGCCGCCCGTACAGCGCCGCGCGCGAATAGCGAACGGTCCTCGGCGCGGTGCGAAAGCTCGATGCGCTCGGCGGGACCAGCGAAAGTCACTGTGTGGTCGCCGATCACCGTGCCGCCGCGCAGCGAGGCGAAACCGATGTCGCCTTCCTTCCGCGCGCCGGTAATGCCGTCGCGGCCACGATCAGAATGATCCGCGAGCCTGATGTTGCGACCTGCGGCGGCGGCTTCGCCCAGCAGAAGCGCGGTGCCGGACGGCGCATCGACTTTCATGCGATGATGCATTTCGACGATCTCGATGTCGTATTCGACGCCAAGCGTCCTTGCGGCGCGGCGTACAAGGCCCGCCAGCAGATTGACCCCGAGGCTCATATTGCCGGAGCGGATGATGACAGCGTGGCGACCGGCGGCCTCGATCTTCGCCAGATCGTCTTCGGAAAGACCCGTCGTGCCGATGACGTGGACGATGCGAGCCTGTGCGGCGACTGCGGCGAGTTCGGTGGTCGCGCCAGGCGAGGTGAAGTCGATCACCCCGTCGGCTTTGACCAGAGCTTCCAGCGGATCGTCCCCGATGGCGACGCCAAGTTTGCCGACGCCGGCGAGTTCGCCCGCGTCCTGACCGAGCGCGTTCGAGCCCTTGCGCTCCAGCGCGCCGCCGAGAACCATGCCGGGCGTCTGATGGATTGCCTGAACCAGCATGCGCCCCATGCGTCCCGCCGCACCGGCGACGACCAGCCGCATGTCTGCCATATCGATCTCCTGCGTGGGGCGCGCTGCGCCGGGGATTCATTTGAAAACTTAAACTGGAAAGCGCTGGCTCTATAGACCAGCCGGGCCAAGCCGCAAAGCGCGCCCGGTTTGGGGCGAAAGAACGGCGAATTCGATTTCACCGGCTGCTGTCACACATGTGTCAGACAGCGTGGTTAAATCTGCCCGTGGTTGTTGCCGGTCCCCAAGCCCGCATGTAACTGGACGCCGGGCCGGATGTACGCCCGGCGTTTTCGTTTTCAGGAAGCGGCAGCGATCTCGGCCACGATAGCGTCCGCGGCGGCTTTCGGATCGGCTGCCTGCGTGACCGGACGGCCGATCACCAGATGATCGGCGCCAACTGCGATGGCGCGGCCCGGAGTCATCACGCGCTTCTGGTCGGCCACATCGGCGCCTGTCGGGCGAATTCCCGGCGTCACCAGCAACATGCCGGGGCCGAGCATCGCCCGCATGGCGGCGGCTTCTTCCGCCGACAGGATGAGCCCCTGGACGCCGGCGTCTTTCGCCTGACGGGCGCGGCGCGCGACGAGATCGGCGGCTCCAAGACCATATCCGGCTTCCGCCAGATCCTTGTCGTCGTACGAAGTCATCACCGTCACGGCGAGAAGCTTGAGGGGCGAAGACCCGAGCGCGCTCCTCGCGGCCTTCATTGTCTGCGGATAGGCGTGGATGGTCAGGAAGGTCGCGCCGAGATCGGCGACCTGCGCGGTCGCGCGTGCGACCGTGTTGGGAATGTCATGAAATTTAAGATCGAGGAAGACTTTCTTCCCGGCTTTGGCGAGCTTTTGAGCCAGCGGCAGGCCTCCGCCGTACACCAGTTCCAGCCCGATCTTGTAGAAAGACACGCTGTCGCCCAGCCGATCTACCATGGCTTCCGCTTCGGCCACATCTGGCAGGTCGAGGGCAACAATGAGTCGGTCGCGGGCGTTGGAAACAGACATGCGAATCACTCACGGATGCGGAAAAATGCGCATGTCGTGAAGCACGTCCGCCGGGCGGGAGTCGATTCAAAACAAAGGACAGTAAAACGAAATCCGAAGGAGCTATCGCTTCGGGGTGCGCTTGGCCTCACCGATCTTGCGCAACAGCGCAAGCGGCGGAATGGACTTGGCGTCGCTATGAACCTTGCGGCGGCGCATCCGCAGATCCTGCCGGGCCTTGGCGGTCACGAGACGAATTTCGGACTGCATCTTGTCCTTGCGATCGCGGATTTCTTCTTTCATCCGGTCAGCGCCCTCGCGCAGCTTGCCGATAAAGGCATCGGCGCGCTTGACCTTGCGGGCCGCCGTTTCGCTGACTGCTTGATAGGAAAACACGCGCGCTGGAGGCAGATTCAGCCAGACGGCCGGCGATCCATCAGCGACGAAATGCAGGGCCTCGACGCCCTTGCACTTGCGGGGGATCGGCGAAATCATCCCGTAAGTAAACTGTACAAAACGCCCGGCGGGGTTCATCAGCGCGAAGGCATCGCGCAACAGCCGCACGCGTTCTTCATCTGGCTTGTTGAGCAGCGGCAGGCTGGAGACGACGGCCGCTGCAGGCTCGGACAGAACTCCGGCCAGTGTGCCGGGCAGATCATAGGCGTCGCCCTGAATAACGCGCGCGCGCGGGAAGCGGCGACCCAGCAATTTGCAGAATTCGGCGTCGTATTCGATGAGGATAAGGCGTTCCTGCGCGATGCCACGCTGAATCAGAGCCTGCGTGACCGGGCCAGTGCCGGGTCCAAGTTCGATCACCGGACCGACGCCAGCGGGATCAACATAGCGAGCCATCATGCGCGCGAGGAAGCGACCCGACGGCGAGACTGCGCCCGTCAGGCCCGGCTTTTCCACCCATGCTTTGAAAAATCTGGCTTCGTCTGCGAATTTGCCCAGCACTCGCGCCGAACGTCCCCGCCCGTCCTGATTTTTTTGTTGAGAACGCAACTTGGTCCCTCGCGAACACCTCGACTATTGCTTGCCCATAAATGGCGCATCGTCAAGGAATTGTCACACGTACCGGTTGAAGAGGTTACCGCCGCAACCGCCCTATGAACTCATCTTGTCAAAGAAATCTTTCATACGTGCAAAAAAGCCTGACGATTCAGGGTGGGTCTTGCTGGACGATTCAGTTTCGAATTCAGCCAGCAATTCGCGCTGGCGGCGGGTCAGGTTCTGCGGCGTTTCGACGACCGCCTGAATGTAGAGATCGCCGACATCGCGCGAGCGCAGCACCGGCATGCCCTTGTTGCGCAACTTGAACTGCTTGCCGGACTGGGTGCCCTCCGGGATCTTTACCTTGACCTCGCTGCCGTCGAGCGCGTGGACGGAAAACTCCCCGCCCAAGGTGGCCTGCACCATGGAAATCGGCACGCGGCAATAAAGGTCGGCCCCGTCGCGCTGGAAAAACTGATGGGGCTTGATGGCGAGAAAAATATAGAGGTCGCCCGACGGGCCGCCGCGCAGGCCTGCCTCGCCCTCATTGGCGAGGCGGATGCGGGTGCCGTCCTCGACGCCGGGCGGAATATCGACCGACAGGCTGCGCTCGCGCATGACGCGGCCAGCGCCGCTGCAAACCGAACATGGATTTTCGATGGTTTCACCGCGACCCTGACAGGTCGGGCAGGTACGCTCGATAGCGAAAAAGCCCTGCTGCGCCCGCACCCGGCCTTGCCCGGCGCAGGTGCCGCAAGTCTTCGGCTTCGAGCCGGCCTTTGCGCCCGAACCCGAACAGGCCTCGCAGGTCGCCGACGTGGGAACCTTGATGGTGGCGGCCTTGCCGGCGAAGGCGTCGTCGAGTGTTATTTCGAGATTGTAGCGCAGGTCGCTGCCGCGTTCACGTCCGCCAGACCGGCGGTTGCCGCCGCCGCGGCCCATCATGTCGCCGAACAGGTCTTCGAAAATATCGGCCATGGACGAGCCGAAACCATCGCCTATGCCGCCCTGGCCGCCCTGCTCGAAGGCCGCATGGCCGTAGCGATCATAGGCGGCGCGCTTCTGCTGGTCGGACAGGCACTGGTAGGCCTCGTTCAATTCCTTGAACTTGACCTCGGCCTCCTTGTTGCCGGGGTTCTTGTCAGGATGGTGCTGCATGGCGGCTTTACGAAAAGCCGCCTTGAGTTCCGCTTCAGTGGCGGTCTTGGCGACGCCCAGGATTTCGTAATAGTCGCGCTTGGCCATTGATCTCGGGTCTCTTCGGCATCTCGCCAGATGGAAAATTAACGCGCGAAACCCGGCGCGGAGCGCCGGGTTTCTTTGTCTAGCTGATTTGCAACGGGCGCGCCATTACGGACGAAACCCGTAACGCCAACTTACTTTTTCTTTTCGTCGCCGCCGACTTCCTTGAAGTCCGCGTCGATGACGTCGTCGTTCTTGGCCGACGAGCCGCCGGCTGCGCCGTCCGGAGCCGCTCCGGCGTCGGCCTGAGCCTTGTACATGGCCTCGCCGAGCTTCATCGAAGCCTGGGTCAGCTCGTTGGTCCGCGTCTTGATGTTCTCCACATCCTCGCCTTCAAGAGCGGTCTTGAGCGCAGCAATGGCGTCCTCGATCGCGGTCTTGTCGGCTGCCGAGACCTTGTCGCCAAACTCCTTCAGCGACTTGTCGGCGGAGTGGACCATCGCCTCGCCCTGGTTCTTCGTATCGACCAGTTCGCGGCGCTGCTTGTCTTCGGCAGCGTGCAGTTCGGCGTCCTTCACCATCTTCTCGATGTCGGCGTCGCTCAGACCACCAGACGCCTGAATGCGGATCTGCTGTTCCTTGTTGGTCGCCTTGTCCTTGGCGGTGACATTGACGATGCCGTTGGCGTCAATATCGAAGGTGACTTCCACCTGCGGCATGCCGCGCGGGGCCGGCGGAATGCCGACAAGATCGAACTGACCGAGCGCCTTGTTGTCGGCCGCCATTTCACGCTCGCCCTGGAAGACCCGGATTGTCACGGCGGTCTGATTGTCTTCAGCCGTCGAGAAGACCTGGGACTTCTTGGTCGGGATCGTGGTGTTGCGGTCGATCAGGCGGGTGAACACTCCGCCCAGCGTCTCAATGCCCAGCGACAGTGGGGTCACGTCGAGCAGAAGAACGTCCTTCACGTCGCCCTGCAGAACACCAGCCTGGACTGCGGCGCCAATGGCGACGACTTCGTCCGGATTGACGCCCTTGTGGGGCTCCTTGCCGAAGAACTGCTTCACCAGTTCCTGCACCTTCGGCATGCGGGTCATGCCGCCGACCAGAACAACCTCGTTGATCTCGCCAGCCGTCAGGCCGGCGTCCTTGAGGGCCTTGCGGCAGGGCTCGATGGTCTTCTGGATAAGGTCATCCACAAGAGCCTCGAACTTGGCGCGCGTCAGCTTCAGGGTCAGATGCTTCGGACCGGATGCGTCGGCCGTGATGTAGGGCAGATTGATTTCCGTCTGGGTCGCAGACGAGAGTTCAATCTTGGCCTTTTCGGCGGCTTCCTTCAGACGCTGGAGGGCGAGCTTGTCCTTCTTGAGATCAATGCCCTGCTCTTTCTTGAACTCATCGGCCAGATATTCGACCAGACGCATGTCGAAGTCTTCGCCGCCCAGGAAGGTGTCGCCATTGGTGGACTTCACCTCGAACACGCCGTCGCCGATTTCGAGCACGGACACGTCGAACGTGCCGCCGCCAAGGTCATAGACCGCGATGGTGCCGGAACCTTTCTTGTCGAGACCATAGGCGAGCGCGGCCGCCGTCGGCTCGTTGATGATGCGCAACACTTCGAGACCGGCGATCTTGCCGGCGTCCTTGGTGGCCTGACGCTGGGCGTCGTTGAAATAAGCCGGAACCGTGATGACGGCCTGAGTCACCGTCTGGCCCAGATAGGCCTCGGCGGTTTCCTTCATCTTCTGCAGCGTGAAGGCGGAAATCTGCGACGGCGAATATTGCTTGCCGTCGGACGAAACCCACGCATCGCCGTTGCCGGCCTTGATGATCTTGTAGGGGACGAGACCCATATCCTTCTGGGTCATCGGGTCGTTGAACGGACGACCGATCAAACGCTTGATGGCGAAGAAGGTGCGCTCCGGATTGGTGACGCCCTGCCGCTTGGCGGGCTGGCCGACCAGACGCTCGCCGTCGTCCGTGAATGCAACGATTGATGGTGTGGTGCGGGCGCCTTCCGCGTTTTCGATAACCTTCGGTGTCGTACCTTCCATCACTGCAACGCAGGAGTTGGTCGTACCAAGGTCGATGCCGATCACTTTAGCCATGGTTTTTTCCTTTACGTTACGCAAGACCGCCGGACCCCGAAGCGATCCGGTCATTGGGCAAAAAGGGAGGGTCTGATCGACCGTTCCCCCCGGCCCGGTCTCCGATGCTGCTGAGATTGGTATGGAGGCGGAATTCCGCAAGAGTGAGCGGTATATATGAGTCCGAATTTTTGGGCGCAAGCGCCGTTGCAGGAAGGACGCATATTCTGCTCAAGGAGCGGAGACTTGCGGTTTTGACCTGACGAATGCGGGTTCTTGTAGTATTCTAGTTGCTATTGCACCGGGCCGGGATGCCAAACGCGTGAAATTGCGCCGAAATGCCATTGGTTTATGGACGTGTTGGACGATTGCGAGCGCCGTCGCCATCGCGGGTTCCGCGCAGGCACAGCTTATGTTGCCGGGCGCCGTGCCTTCTGCGCCAACCGGCGCGACCGATACCCCGGCCACTGGAGGCCCGCCCAAACCTGCTGCTCCCCCACCGGTCAAGACGCCTGGGGAGGACTCTGTCGTTCGCAAGGAATTGCGCCGCAACGGATCGACGGGCCTCATAAGCTTCGAGCGGCAGGACAAGGATCTACGGATTACACGCCTGACTCTGCCCGGCAGACAGATTTCGCGGCCCGCCGATATTTGCAGGGTCGACGTGGCCGGCGGCCCGTTCACGATGAAAAGCGTCGGCAAGCACGAGGGCCTGCTGCGCTACGAGGCCGACATCGCTGCGTGCCCGTTTACGGTGGATATTCTGGACGGGGCCATTCAGGTCAATGTGACGGGCGGCCTGTGCACGTTCCGCGAGGCCGATTGCAACGCCACGCCCGCAGGATTCTGGGGTCCACCGCCGTCGACATTTTCTGCGGACACGAAAGCGATTGAGCGTGCCCGCACCTCTGCGGAGAGCGCCGCCCGGACCTATTTCAGGAGCCTGCTCAACAACACGAAGGACCGTCAGCAGGTGAAGACGATTGCGGCCGAACAGGCGGCGTTTTCTTCCAAGCGCGAAGAGACGTGCCGCGATTACGCCCGCGAGGACGTGTTCGGCTTTTGTGCAACAAAGATCACCGAGGCGCGTGCGGTCGCCCTGCGGGCTCAGCTTTATCCGAATGCCGACGACAAGCCCGCACCGGCCAAAAAGCCCGCGCCGCGCAAACGTCAACCCTCCGCGGTCGCGCCGGCGCCGGTTCCGGCGATGCCGCAGGGCATTCGCTGAGGTTTCATCGTCGGGCTTTGTTTTCAGCCTTAAACGTCGATTGCGCGCTATGCCCCTGCAGGAGGTCGCATGAAAGAAGACTCGCATCTGCGCGCCAGACTGGATGCTTTTCGTTTCGACGATCCTGCCATTGCCTTACCGTTTTCGGCCCGACTGGCGCGCGAAAATGGCTGGACGCGCGCCTACGCCCTGCGGGTGATCAAGGAGTATCGCCGGTTCCTCTACCTGACGCAGGTCGCCGGGCGCGAAATGACGCCGTCGGAAGACGTCGACGCCGCATGGCATCTGCATCTCGTTTACACACGGTCCTACTGGGACGAATTGTGCGGCAAGGTGCTTGGCCAGCCGCTGCACCATCTACCGACCAGCGGCGGCGCATCTGAGAATGTGCGATTTCGCGAGGCCTATGGGGCAACGCTCGTAGCTTACGCAACTGCCTTCGGAGGCAAGCCAGCCGCCGACATCTGGCCGGATGTGGACGCGCGCTTTGCGCCAGCAACGAGCGCTTCTGCCAAGCATAGCCGAACGGCGCGCATCGCCTTGCTTGGGCTTGCCCTAACGACTGCTGGCGCCGCGTGGGCGGCAGGCGGCGCTAGCGAAGCCGGTTTATCGGCGGGAAGTTTGTTCCTGATCTGCGCCGGAACTGGCGCAGTGATGCTCTGGATCGTCAAGCGCGCGCTCGCCAGCAATGTGAAGAAAGGGCCGTCCGGATGCAGTTCGGGCTGCTCGTCCGGCTCCAGCACATCCGGCGACAGCAGCTCGTCCGACAGCGGTTCTGGTTGCGGAAGCAGCGGTTGCGGCGGCGGAGGCGGCGACTAGAGCATCTGGCTTTCCTCCGGAATCGCCAGTTTTCCCAGTTCCTCGAAGATCGCTTCGCTCTTTCGAAACGCGGACGGAGCTTTTTCGCCTGATGCGTCCCGGAACCACTCCGGTCAAATCCGATCCAGCTTGTCTTGATCGCCGGGCCGGTGCAGTTTCACCATGCTGATCAAAACAACAAGCGATCGGAACAGGGAGGGATTTCATGTTGGGAGCTTTTGCGAAGCTCGCGCGCTTTGCGGTCGCGTCGCTTTGTCTTGTGGCTGCGCCGGCCTTCGCTCAAACGAGCGTCGCCGATTTCTATCGCGGCAAGACTATTCGGATTTTGATCGGCTTCGGACCGGGCGGCAGTTCAGCGTTCTACGGTGAAATTCTCGCCCGCTACATGGGCCGCCATCTGCCGGGCAATCCGTCTTTCATCGCGCAGCACATGCCGGGCGCAGGCGGGCTGACGGTGGCGAATTATATTGCACAACGCTCGCCCCGTGACGGGACCGAATTCGCCATCACCAGCCGCACCGCTGCTTTCGAGCCGCAGCGCGGCAACAAGAACGCCGCATTCGATCCATTGAAACTCAACTGGATCGGCAATGCGAATGTGGAAAACTCCACCTGCATCTCATGGCATACGTCGCCGGTGAAAAAGCTGTCCGATCTGCTGGTTCATGAATTCATCGTCGGCGGCACGGGCGCCGACACGTTGGCGATTGCGATGCCGAAAATGCTCAACAAGTTGGTGGAAACGAAATTCAAACTCGTCACCGGCTATCCGATCAGCACCGACATTCTGCTGGCCATCGAGCGCGGAGAACTGAACGGATTTTGTGGACTTGGATGGACATTCCTGAAACTCCGCAAGGCCGAGTGGCTGGCGGAAAAGAAGGTCAATGTGCTGTTCCAGATGGCGATGGATAAACATCCCGACCTGCCCGACGTGCCGCTCATTCAGGAGATCGCAAAAAACTCTGACGATCGGCAGATCATAGAACTGCTTCTGGCACCGCAGGAAATGGGCAGGCCGTTCTTCGCGCCGCAGGATGTTCCGGCCGAGCGTGTCGCAGCGTTGCGCGACGCTTTCGCAAAGACGCTTGCCGATCCGGACTATCTGCGCGATGCGGAAAAGTCCGGCATCGAAGTGCAGTACACATCCGGAGAGGCGGTTCACGCCATTCTGACGAAGGCCTATGCGTCTTCGCCTGCTGCAGTGAAGCGATCGATTGACTTGCTGCAGGATTAAGAGTCGGTCAAATCGTGCGGCGAGACGCTAAAGATCCCCCTCGCCGCACATTCCGGCTTCCCAGCCGATAATCGCCTGTTTGCGCGTAAGCCCCCAATGATAGCCGGTAAGCGCGCCCGAACGCCCGATCACCCGATGGCACGGCACCACGAATGAGATCGGATTGCGCCCCACCGCGGCCCCGACGGCGCGCGCCGCCTTCGGGTTCCCGATGCTGCCTGCAATATCCGAATAGGTGGTCGCGCGGCCGAGCGGAATGCGCAGGAGCGTCTGCCAGACGCGCACCTCGAAATCGGTTCCGATCAGCACCACCCGCAATGGACTGTCGGGTCGCCACCGGGCTGAGTCAAAGGCGCGCTGCGCCAGCGACGCCGTGGCTGCGTCGTCGCGCGCATAGTTCGCGCCCGGCCAGCGCAGGACCATATCGGCCAATGCGGCGTCGCGGTCGCCATCGTCGACGAAGCCGAGCCCCGCCAGACCGCGCGGCGTCGTCACGATAATGGCTTCGCCGAACGGCGAGGCGTGAAATCCGTAGGTGAATTTCACCCCGGCGCCGCGGTTCTTGTAGTCGCCCGGCGTCATCGCCTCATGGGTGACAAACAGATCGTGCAGACGCCCTGGCCCCGAGAGACCGACCTCATAGGCGGCGTCGAGCAGGGAAGCGGAATCACGCAGGAGATTACGCGCATGATCGAGCGTCAGCGCCTGCAGAAAGGCCTTTGGGGTCAGCCCAGCCCAGCGGCGAAACAGACTGTGCAGCTTCTCGCCCGGCAAACCCGCATGGGCGGCGATGTCGTCCAGCGAGGGTTGCTGTTTCCAGTTGCGCGAGATGAACTCAATGGCGCTCTTCACCCGCGCGTAATCGTCGCTGGGGGATGAGTCCGGTTCGTTGGCGGCTGCAAGTTCGGGCATTGGGTTTTCCGACAGAAATACTTTCACGACCCAAACATGCGGGATCACGACGCTGTGCGCCACCCGAAAACCGCGACATCGCGCACCGGGGGCTGCGCGTGCAAAACGCGAACGGCAGGTCTATATAGGCGCCATGACTTCTGGCCAGCCGACACAATCGGTCGCCGAACCCGACGACACGCCGGGCGACGGGCGATTTCTGGTTCGAGCCGCCATCGGCGGATTCGGGTTGATGTTCGTTGCCGCCGGCATTCTGTGGCTGCGCTTCGGGCCGGTCATTTTTTACGACACGCTCAACTTCGCGCTCGCCTGTTTCTGACGACGGGACGCGGAAAGGACCACGATGAACCAGCGAACGCTTCGCCTGCTTGTGCCGATTTCGGCGCTGGTCATCGGATTTGCGTTGCTGGTCACGACGCTGTGGCTAACCCTCGGCGACGCCAATGCGCCACAACCTTCGAGCGTCGGCGGCCCGTTCCGGCTCGTGGCGCAGGACGGGCGCACCGTGACGGAGAAAGACCTGCTGGGAAAGCCAACGCTTGTGTTCTTCGGCTATACACATTGCCCGGACGTTTGCCCGACAACCCTTTTCGAAGTCTCGGAGGTCTTCCGCAAGCTTGGCGCTGACAAGAAAGTCGCCGCCGCCTTCATCACCATCGACCCGGAGCGCGATACGCCGGCGATGCTGAAGGATTATCTGTCGAGCTTCGATCCCCGCATCTTGGGCCTGTCGGGAGACCGTCCGGCCATCGACGCCGCGCAAAAGGCCTATCGGGTCTATTCCCGCAAAGTACCGGGCGAGAACGGCGAATACACAATGGACCACAGCGCCATCGTGTATTTGATGGACAGCAAAGGGCGCTTCGTGAACGCCTTCAATCTCCAGCAACCGCCCGAGGCGGCGGCGAAGGAACTGGCGAAATACCTCTGAGAAACGGCAATTTCTGTCAGGCCTTGCGAATTGCAATGGGCGCAGACTTATATATTCGCGTGCGCCGATTGCATGGCGGTTCTGCGCCTGTTGCATGGTAGATTCCCGTCCGAGGAGGGATCCCTCTTCTCACCAAGGGAGAGGAATGCCTATGCAAATGCCCGAAATCCTGCAGGGTGAATCCCTGACGCGGCTGCTTCAGGGAACCGCCGTCGGCGTCATTGCGACATTGATTGTCGGATTCAAATTCATGGACTGGTCGCTGGCCAGCACGGCCGAAAAGACCGCGCAGGATCGCTCGCAGGCCGCTGTTGTGACGGCGCTCGCGCCGCTTTGCGCGGCGAAGTTCCAGCAATCGGGCGAGGCGACCGCCAATCTGGTTCTGTTCAACAAAGAATCGTCGTGGAACCGCGGCAGTTTCATCAAGAAAGGCGGCTGGTCTAAATTCGACGGCCAGACAGGCTCTGATTCAGAATTGGCCGACGCCTGCGCGACCCTGATCGGCGCCGCTAAGACCTGATTATTCAAGACCTGATTATTCAAGACCTGACGATTTCGGCTGGCGCGTTGCGATGCGCCAGCCTTCAATAAAAGCCGACCGGGAAATATTTCAGGTAAAGGTCGGCATAGAGCCCGCGTTCGGCAACACGCATCAGGGCATAGTCGATGGCGCGGCGCAGATTGTTGTTGTCCTTCTTCACCGCAATGCCGACGCCCTCGCCGAAATAGCGACTTTCCGTAAATGGCCCGCCCCGGAAGGCGCAACAGCCATTGGCCTCCAGCCCATTGAGCCAGATCGCCATCGTCGCACCATCCCCGAACGCGTTCTGGATTTCGCCGCCGCGCAATGCGCGCAACAAATCCTGCGTATTGGGAAACACCTTTATGTCAGCACCCTTGAAATAAGCGCGAAGAAACGCCTCGTGGGCCGTCTTTTCCGGCACCCCGATGGTTTGCCCCGCCATGGCCTCGGGCGTCGCGGGCGGATTTTGCGGCGACTTGCGCACCACAAAACGCGCCGGCGTGCGGTAGTAGGGCGATGTAAAATCCACACGTTTGCGCATGGCAGGCGTGATGGCGAGCGAGGCGATCGCCATCACGCCTTGCCCTTTTTCAATCGACTCTACAATCGTATCCCACCGTCGCGCCTGCACGGTGCAGGCGACTTTCAGTTCGTCGCAGATGGCGCGCGCCAGTTCTACATTGAAGCCCGCCAGTGTTCCGTCCGGCGCGATGAAACCGAACGGCGGATATTCATCGTCGGTGATGAACTGAACCGAGCGCAACGCGGGCGTCTCGGGCTTTTCGAGCCTGAATTGCGGATCCCAAAAGTACGGAATAACCGGGGTCTGGGCGGATACGGGCGCAACAATATTCAAAAAATACAGCAACGCCGCCATAGCCAAGCCAGAAATACTGATGCTAGGCTGTCGGGGTTTTATTGCAGAGCCGTTTTTAACGAGTAATTGCGTGCCCCAGGTCATTTCCGCCGCATCCGGTTCAAATCGCTCGTCGCATGCCGCAACGCTCGATGCAAGCAGCCGCGCGTCGGTCGATCGTACAAGTGGAAAGATCCCGGTCTCCATTGCGTTTTTGGCTGTGTACGGCGTTGCTCCGGGGGCTCTGATCGGTGCGGTTGCAGAAGCCCGGCGGATCGGCGTCAGTCCGGTCTCTGCTCTCCTGGCAGGTGGGACGATCACTGAGCGCGTCTATTTCCGCGCCCTTGCGCATCATCTGGCCCTGCCGTTCGACGATGGCGGCCTGCAGCTGGGCGCCGGAGCGCACTTTCCGCAATCAATCGCGTCGGGCGTTGCGCCCGTGCTGTTGGCTTCCGGCCGGGAGGGATGGCTGATCGCGCCGGACGGACCAAAGGTGGAAGATCTTTTGCACCTTGCGCATGCAGGCCGCCTGCCGCGCGAACATCTGGCGATCACAACGCCATCGAGTCTGGCGCAGCGGGTGCGCTCCGCAAAAGAACGCCAGATCGCCCGGCACGCCAGTTCATCCCTGATGGAGCACGACCCGGCGTTCAGCGCCTGCTCGCCGCCAACGCCTCAACAGAAACTTGCGGGGTCTTCTTTCGGATTTCTGCTGCCGTTCGCGCTTTTCTACGGCGGCCCCTTCTGGGGCTTGTTATGCAGCATTTGCGGACTTGTGTTGTCTGGCGCGATCCTGCTTAGAATTTTTGCGACAGCCGCAAGTTACGAAAGCCAGCGGACGACCGAGAGAGCGCTGGCAGACGCCGAACTGCCATTTTATACGATCGCAATTGCGCTGCATCGGGAAGAGGAAGTTATCGGGCAACTCGTGAATGCGCTCGACGCCATCGACTATCCGCGCGCGAAACTGGACATTAAACTGATCGTCGAGGACGACGATGCGCCTATGATTGAGGCGATCCACGCTCTGGACCTGCCGCGGCGGTACGAATTGATCCGAGCTCCGATCGGCGTTCCGCGCACGAAACCCCGAGCGCTTAACATGGCTCTGCCGGTGGCGCGCGGCTCGCTGCTGGTGGTGTTCGACGCCGAGGACAGGCCGGAGCCGGGTCAGTTACGGCTTGCGGCGCAGCGCTTTGCGGTTGCCCCGCCGCGTCTGGCCTGCCTTCAGGGCTCGCTGGTGATCGACAACGCCAACGACAATTGGCTGACGCGGCTCTTCGCCATTGAATATGCGACGCTGTTCGACGTGTTCAATCCGGGATTGGCCCAACTTTCGGTCCCGGTGCCGCTGGGCGGCACCTCGAACCATTTTCGGGTCAATGCGCTGCGACGTGTCGCTGGCTGGGACGCGTGGAACGTGACCGAGGACATCGACCTCGGCGTTCGCCTCGCCCGCATGGGTTACCGGATCGGGACATTGCCAACCGTCACGGACGAGGAAGCGCCCTCCACCCTCAACGCATGGCTCGTCCAGCGCCGCCGCTGGCTGAAAGGCTGGCTGCAGACTCTCGTCACCCACAGCCGTGATCCCGGCCGGCTTGTGCGGGAACTGGGCGCGGCGCGGGCAGCCGCCACGATCGCGATGGTCGCAGGCGGCGTCATCGGGCCATTGCTGGGGCCGCTGTTCGGCGGATTTGCGCTTCTCGACGCCATCTTCGGCAATTTAATGACGCCGCAGACACCGCTGGAACTGGCGCAGAGCACCTGCTGGATCTTCGTCGGGACGGCGGGCGTCATTTCGGCCTTCTGGCCCGCCCTGCTGGGCATGAAACGGCGCGGACTTCTGGGGCAATGGCCGTGGCTCTTTCTCATGCCGGCCTATTATGTCCTGCTGTCGCTGGCCGCCTGGGCGGCCCTTTTCGAGTTTTTCCGCGCTCCCTACCGCTGGGGCAAGACCCGGCACGGGCTGGCGAGGACTTCGCGGCGCGGTGAAGTTCCGGCCCGCAATTGACGCCATGGGCCCCGACGCCTAATTTGCGCGTCCCGTTTCGCGCTCTCGCGACGGGACTTCTCGATCAGGGACCACATTATGTCTTCCGCCGGAACACCGGCCGTCGCGCCTCTGTCGCTCGACGAAGCCGTCGCCACCGCCAACGCCTGGCCTTTCGAGGAGGCACGCAAACTCGTGGCGCGCGTCGAGCGCACCGGCCAGAAAGAGGTGCTGTTCGAGACCGGCTACGGTCCATCGGGACTGCCGCATATCGGCACGTTCGGTGAAGTGGCGCGCACCACCATGGTGCGTCACGCCTTCCGGATTCTCACGAAAGACAAGATCAAGACGCGACTGCTGGCGTTTTCCGACGACATGGACGGCCTGCGCAAGGTGCCTGACAACGTGCCCAACAAGGAGATGCTGACCACGCATCTGGGCAAGCCGCTGACGCAGATCCCCGATCCGTTCAACAAGTTCCAGAGCTTCGCGCACCACAACAATGCGATGTTGCGGACATTTCTCGACCGTTTCGGTTTCGACTACGAATTCGCGTCATCGACCGATTATTACGCCTCGGGGCGCTTCGATGCTGCGCTGCTGCACATGCTGGAAAACTTCGACCGCGTGCAGGCGATCATGCTGCCGTCGCTGCGCGAGGAGCGCGCCGCGACCTATTCTCCGTTCCTTCCGATCCATCCGCGCACCGGCGTCGTGATGCAGGTGCCACTGGAAGCGCGCGACCCGAAGGCCGGAACGATCACATGGCGCGACCCCGACAATGGCGAGGTGTTCGTCACGCAGATCACCGGCGGCCATTGCAAGCTGCAATGGAAGCCCGACTGGGCGATGCGCTGGTATGCGCTCAAGGTCGATTACGAAATGGCCGGGAAGGATCTCATCGACTCGGTGAAGCTCTCCGGCAATATCGTGCGGGCTCTGGGGGGCGTCGCGCCCGAGGGCTTCAACTACGAGCTCTTCCTCGACGAGAAGGGCCAGAAGATTTCCAAGTCGAAGGGCAACGGCCTGACGATCGAGGACTGGCTGACCTATGCGAGCCCCGAGAGCCTGTCGCAGTTCATGTTCCAGAAGCCGCGCGAAGCCAAGCGTCTGCATTTCGACGTGATCCCGCGCACGGTGGACGAATATCTGCAGTTCCTGTCGGGTTATCAGCGGCAGGACTGGAAGCAGCGGCTGGGCAACCCGGTCTGGCACATCCATTCAGGCGAGCCGCCACAGCCGGAAGTGTTGCAGCATCCGGGCGAGAATACGCCCGGCACGGCAATCAGCTTTGCGATGCTGCTCAATCTGGCGACGGTCGCCAATAGCGAAGACCCGTCGGTTCTGTGGGCCTTCCTGCGCCGCTATGCGCCGGGCGTGTCGCCCCAAACGCATCCGCGTCTTGATGCGCTGGTGGGCTATGCGGTCGCGTATTTCCGCGACTTCGTGCGGCCGCAAAAGACCTACCGGCAAGCCGACGAGGTGGAGCGCGACGCGCTGGCCAACCTCGACGCCATGCTGGCCGGCCTGCCGGCCAATGCATCGGCGGAAGACATCCAGACCTCGCTCTACGATGTCGCCCGCCCGATCCCGCGCTATCAGGATCTCAAGGCCAAGGGCGCGACGCCGGAGCGGCCCGGCGTGTCGAACGAATGGTTCAACATGCTCTATCAAATCTTGCTGGGCGAGCAGCGCGGACCACGTTTCGGATCGTTTGCGGCGCTCTACGGCATTGCAGAAACCCGCGCACTCATCGCCAAGGCGCTGGCGGGCGACCTGATGCGCGAGCACCAGGCGTTTCTGGCCAAACGCGCCGCCTGACCCGCCTTCGACAAAAGCCGCGCGACAAATGTCGAATGACGTTTTGCCGCGCGGCATTTGTGCACTGCGGTGACATCCATCAAGGCGTCGTCGACCCGACAGGTTCAGTCTTGCCCACGTGAAAGGGGCTGCGTCGCATTCGGCGCCGCCGAAACGTGAAGGCAAAGACTATGACCAGCGCAATCTTCTTCATGAAAGCCATGGGCCTCCTCGCCGGAGCATCGCTGCTGGTCGCGCTGGTGGCGGCGACGGCTGACGCCATAATGGGCAAGCGCAAGCTCCATTGATCTGCGGCGCACCCTGCCGCCAAGGCTTCGCGGGGCGGTGCGATATCGTCGGATGCTGTTTGGCGCGCGGATGATTTCCGGCTGTTGCATTCAGGCTACGATCTGACAGACTTCCCCCCAACAATATTGGGGGGAAAAGTCATGCGCCGAATTTATCGTGCATTGGGCCTCATGCTGGCCGGATTTTCGACCACGACTTCAGTTTTTGCGGCGGACTTTTATCAGGGCAAGACCCTGAACATGATGATCAATTATCCTGCCGGCGGACCTGCGGATTTTGAAGGCCGGATTATCGCCCGGCATCTCGCCAAACATATTCCGGGCAATCCCACCATCGTCGTTCGCAACATGGGCGGCGCAGCAGGAGCCGTCGGGGCAAACTGGCTTGGACAGGTGGCGGCGCCGGACGGACTCACGTTCGGTCATCTCACCGGCATCGCGTCAAAGGCCGCAAGCGGCGATCCAGCCGTGAAGATAGACCTCACTGCGCTAGAGTTTATTTCAACCGGCGTCGGCACAAGCGTCGCCTATGCGCGCACTGATATCGAACCGGGACTGAAGGCGCCAGCTGACATCTTGAAGGCGAAAAACTTCTGGACCGGCGGGCTGACGGCCGACAGCGGCAAGGATTTGCAGTTGCGCATGCAGCTTGATCTGCTCGGAGCCAGCTACCGCTATGTCACCGGCTATGCGGGCACGGCGGAAGCGCGACTGGCGTTCCAGCGCAGCGAAATTCAGGTCTATTCGGAATCGATGCCGACTTACCGCGCGCTGATTGAGCCTGGATTCGTCGTCACCGGACAGGCGATTCCACTCTGGTTCGATTCAAACGCCGAAACTGATCCGAACAAACGTAATCCTGATACGGAAGGAATCGCGGCGCGCGCCTATCCGTTTTTCTACCGTGAAGTTCACGGCAAAGCCCCGTCGGGAAGATTGTGGGATGCCTTACAGGTCGTCGGAGAAATGAGTTCGACATATCTGCGTCTTGTGGCCATGCCGCCGGGCTCACCGAAGGAATCCATCGAGGCTCTGAAAAAGGCCTTCGTGGCGCTGGCTGATGATCCGGAATTCAAAGCAGAAGCCACGACGGCAATGAAGTTCGTGCCAAAGTATCTCGTCGACGCCAAGGTCGAAAGAGAATTCAAGGAAAAACTCCACATGGACCCGACGCTTCGCAAGTTCATTCAGGACTTCATCGAGAAGGGCAAGCAGATCGCCGGCAAATGATCATTCGGCAGCGTTGCGCAATACCCGCCACTGACTAAGCAGAGAACGCAGTGCCGCCGGGCGCACAGGCTTGTTGAGAACACGCACGTCCAGCTCCGTGGCGCGGTCGCGCACTTCGGGCGTGCGATCCGCTGTCAGCAGCAGCGCCGGCAAATCCTGCCCGAGCATTTCGCGCAACGCCCCGATGGCGTCGAGTCCATCGCCCTCATCGAGATGATAATCCGCAATGGCGACGTCCGGCGTGCGTCCGAGGTCTTTAACTTTGCGCTGCGCCTCGTCCAGGCCCGAAGCGCAGATGACCCGACAGCCCCAGCCCGACAGCAAGGCCAGCATGCCTTCGAGGATGCGCGGATCGTTATCGATGGTCAGGACAGTCATCCCGGCCAACGGTTCGTGCGACGGAGTCGCCACAGTGGAGAGTTCGATCGAAGCGACATCTGATACTGCCACAACAGGTATATCGACGGAAAAGACCGAGCCTTTGCCGGGCGTCGAATTCAGCCGGATGCGACTGTCGAGAACGCGGCCAAGGCGCTCCACAATCGACAGGCCCAGACCAAGTCCGCGCGCTGTTTTCGCGCCCTGAGCGAGACGCTCGAACTCGCGGAACACATTCGCCTGCTGGGATTCCGGAATGCCCATTCCGGTATCCCACACCTCGATGCGGATGTTTGCGCCAGCGCGACGGCAGCCTACCAGCACGCTTCCCGAATTTGTGTATTTGATGCCGTTCGAAATCAGGTTCTGCAGCAGACGACGCAACAAACGGCGATCCGTGCGCACGTTCAGCGTACAGGGAACGAAGCGGAGCCTGAGCCCCTTGCGGCGCGCCTGCGGTTCAAATTCGATGCGCAATTGCCGCAACAATTCATCAATACGGAAGTTTGAGGGCTCCGATTTCATCGCGCCTGCATCGAGACGCGAGATCTCCAGAAGCGCAGTCAGAATTTCTTCTACCGCTTCCAGCGACGCATCGAGATGGGTTGCGAGTTCGCCGGTCGATGAGGAGGCATCGATCACAACGGGTTTGTGTTCGCGTGTGCGCTCGACCAGCGATGTCGCATACAGACGCGCCGCATTGAGCGGTTGAAGAATGTCGTGGCTTGCGGCGGCAAGAAAGCGCGTTTTCGACAGGTTGGCGGCGTCAGCTTCGGACTTTGCGATGGCGAGGGCGCTGTTGAGGCGAACAAGTTCCTCGGTGCGTTCGCGTACGCGTTGTTCCAGCGTTTCGTTGGTGCGCTCCAGAGCTTCCTCGGCTTCCACGGCGTCGGTGACGTCCGTGTAGGTCGTCACCAGACCGCCATCCGGCATGCGAGCGGAACGGATTTCGATCACGCGCTGGGAGGGCGACAGGCGCAACCGAAATGGCTCGGTATCGTTGACGAGCGCTTCCAAACGTTGTGCGACGAATTCGTCCGAGCGGCCCGGCCCGTAAAGTCCACGTTCGGCGTTGTAACGCAGCAATTCTTCCAGCCCCAGGCCGACGCCGAGTTTGTCGGACGCGAGGTCGAAGAGGTCACGGAACTCGCGGTTCCAGCAGATCAACCGTAAATCTCGATCGAAAACCGTGATGCCCTGACGGGCGAAGTCGAGCGCATGTTGCAGCAAATCGCGATTGTATTGCAGCGTGGCGGACGCCTGATCGATCAACCGCAAGGCGGCTTCGCGTGAGACATTCCGTCGCCGCAGCAACAGCGACAGAACGAGACGAGACGAGGCGGCCCCGATGGCCGACGCCAGCAGATGTTCGGCAAAGCGCAGCAAACGAATATCGGCTTCGTGGGCCGGGTTCGCCTCGACGCTAATTGACGCCATGAAGCCCTCGAAGGCGCGGCGTGTGTGTTCGGGGCCGAGATAACGTGCGACAGCGGTTTCGAGTTCGCTCACCGTGACATTGACGCCCCAGAGGCGGAACGCCTGCCCCATCGGGGTCGGCGAATGGCCGACGAAAATATCAGCCTGCAAGCGCTCGATGGGAGTGGTATGGCGGCTCAGCGAAAAGCCAACGAAACAGAGTATGTTGGCCCCGAGGCTCCACAAAACGCCATGCACCAGCGTCGGCAATTCGATGTCGAGCATGCCGGTGGGCTTAAGGGCGGCGACGCCGAGCGGTCCGTATTCGACCAACGCTGCGAGCGCTTCCGATCCACCCGCCACCGAGGGCAGGAAGAGCGTGTAGGCCCACAGGGAGATGCCGGCAATGAGACCAGCAATAGCGCCGCGCGCAGTAGCGCGAGTCCAGAAAAGGCCGCCCACAAAGGCCGGCACGATCTGCGCCACGGCCGCAAAGGCCAGCAGGCCGATGGACGCCAGCCCCGCCTCGCCGGCCGAACGATAATAGATGTAGCCAAGCCCCAGCATCAGTAGAATTGCGACGCGGCGCACGCCAAGCACGATCGAACCGAGGTCGCTCGTCTTCGACGTGGAGCCGAAACCCGCGCTGCGACCGCGTAGCAGAACCGGCATCACCAGATCGTTCGAGACCATGATCGACAGTGCGACCGATTCAACAATGACCATGGCGGTGGCGGCGGAAAGCCCGCCGATCATCGTAATGAGCGCAATAATGTCGGCGCGCCCGTGCAGCGGCAAAGCCAGCACGGTCATGTCGCGGTCGAAGCCGCTGCCCGGGAAAAGCAAAAGGCCGGCAATCGCCAGCGGCACAACGAAAATATTGATGACCACGAGATAGAGTGGAAACAACCATGCAGCGGTCTTCACATCCCGCTCGTCGCGGTTCTCGACCACCATCATCTGGAACTGGCGCGGCAGAAGAAGGATGCAGCAGGCAGACAGGAACGTGGTGGTGATCCATGTGTCATAGGACGGCGTCTGCGACACGACCGCTCGCACGCGCTCATCGGCGACGGCCTGCTGGGCGAGATCGCTGAAGCCGTTGAACATGCCCCAGGTGACATAAATTCCGAGGATCAGAAATGCGGCGAGTTTGACCAGCGATTCCGTCGCAATGGCCAGAACCAGCCCGTCCTGATGTTCGGTCGCGTCGATATGGCGGGTGCCGAACGCCATGGCGAAACCCGCCAGCATCACGGCGACCACCATCGGCAGAATGCCGCCTCCGGCGGAGGTCACAACCGCATCGCCGGCCGCAAACGAGTTCAGCACTGTCGAAATGCTGGCGGAAATCGCCTTGAGCTGCAGCGCAATGTATGGAACGACGCCGATCACCATGATGATCGCCACCAGCGCCGCAACAGGCTCCGACTTGCCGTAGCGCGCCGCCACGAAATCCGCGACGGACGTAATGTTCTGACCTTTTGCGAGACGCACGATCCGCAGGATGAATGGGTAGAAGAGTCCGACGACAATCAGCGGCCCGATATAGATCGGCAGGAAGTCGAGCCCGTGCGAAGAGGCAAGACCGACGGATCCGTAGAATGTCCACGAGGTGCAATAGACGCCCAGCGTCAGCGCATAGACCACGGGCCGGATGCGGTTGCCCATGATCCGGCGTCCCCAGATATCGCCGTAATGGGCCACGACGAACAGCAGGCACAAATAGACAAGCGCCGTCAGAATTGTGACCGAACCGGCGACCATTGGGGCTCCCTGCTACTCTCGCACCCACAGTCTATCACCAGCCAGCAGCAAATTCAGCCTCGCCAGAGTTAACGAAAGCTTTTGATCCTGCGAAACGACTGCTAGGCTTGGCTGCCGCTTTCAGCGGCATGACTACCCATTTTGGCAGGAGGCCGCCATGTTGAAGGAATTCAAGGAATTTGCACTCAAGGGCAACGTGGTGGATCTCGCCATCGGCGTGATCATCGGCGCTGCGTTCAGCAAGATTGTCGACTCGCTCGTCAAGGACATAATCATGCCGATCGTCGGCATGTTCGGAAATGCTGATTTCTCCAACTATTTCATTGCTCTGTCGAAGGCCATCACGGCCACCAATCTGGTCGACGCCCAGAAGCAGGGCCCGGTTCTGGCCTGGGGCAGTTTCGCCACCTATGTGGTCAACTTCATGATTGTGGCCTTCGTGCTGTTCATGATCGTGCGCGCCATGAATACGCTGAAGAAGAGCGAAGCGGCGGCAGCTGCTCCGGCTACGCCCGCCCCGCCGCCGGCGCAGGAAGTTCTCCTGACCGAAATCCGCGACCTTCTGGCCAAAAAATAAGCGGACAGGCCCGTTTCGCAAACTCTGCGGAAGGGTTGTCTCTCTGGACAGCATAGCTATCGCGCCCGTTCAGGGCAGCCATGCAGTCTTGTTGGTTGAAATTGTGCGTCGCAATAATATTATATTGCACAGCAGCGTGGCTTGAGCTATGTCGGAAACTGGGTGACGGTATGAAGAAGGCGGCGTAACGGGGTTGGTGCTGAAGCCACCCGAACCTCCCGAAGGAGCGTTACGCCATGAACGAGGATAGAGTGATCCCGCTCCGCCATAAAGGCGAAATCGACGATCCGC